>DASZPQ010000049.1:0-5846 GCA_035550275.1 Gaiellaceae bacterium
GCTCAGCCTCGACGCGTTCGTCTACGGAGTGACGCCGCCGGCAGCAACCACCACGACCACCACCACGACGACCGCCGGCTGATGGCCAGACGCCGCCCCACCGCCGCGCAGCTCCGCGAGCACCGCTCCAAGCAGCTGGCAATCGTGCTCGGACTGGTCTTCGTCGTGGTCGCAGCCGTTCAGGTGCCGCGGCTGATGAAGCAGCTCAGCCCGCCCAAGCTCGCGGAGAACGCCGGCACCGGGCTCGTTGCGACGCCCGCGTCGACGGGAGCCTCCGGCGGCGAGGCAGCCGCAGCCTCGACACAGCTCGACGACTTCTCGCGGCTCCCGCTCAAGGATCCATTCCGCCCACTCGTCAAGGCGGCGACGGGATCATCCGCGCCGGCCGCGACGACCCCCGCCGCGCCGCCGCCGAAGCCCAAGCCGACCACGCCGGCCGCCAAGCCGGCGAAGCCGACGCCGTTCATCGCGCCGCCGCCCAATCCACCGAACGCGGCGTTGATCGAGCTGAACGGCCACCGCGAGATCGTCGCGATCGGGGCCGGCTTCCCGGAGGCTCAGCCCCTGTTCAAGCTGGTCGGGCTCGAAGGGAAGAGCGTCCAGATCGGAGTCTTCGCAGGCTCGTTTTCGAGCGGTGCATCGACGCTGGCGATCAAGAAGGGCCACAAGATCACGCTGGTCAACCAGTTCGACGAAACCCACTACGTGCTCAAGCTCGTCGGCCTGACCGTCGCGCCCGCGACTGCCACCCAGCCCGCGACCACGACTGCGACCACGACGACAACGACCCCAACCGTCACGACCGCGGCGATCTCGCCATGACGACGTTCGCCTACAGCGCGATCAATTCGAGCGGCCTCGAGTTCGACGGAACGCTGACCGCCGCCGACCTGACGGGTGCGATGGACCAGCTCCGGCAGCGCGGCCTGCTCGCCGAGCGGCTCGAGCGCATCGAGGAGGCCGCCGTCGAAGCCAACGCAACCGTGAGCGCGAGTGCCTTCAAGGGCGTGAAGCCGAAGTCGCTCCAGATCTTCTCGCGCCAGTTCGCGACGATGATCGAGGCGGGAATGAACGTCGTCTCGTCGCTCGTGATCCTCGAGCAGCAGACGACGGACTCGGTGCTCGCAAACGTGATCGCGCAGTTGCGCGAAGACGTCGAGCGGGGCCTGCTCCTCTCCGAGGCGATGCAGCGGCATCCGAAGGTCTTCAGCCGCCTCTACGTGGCGATGGTCGAGGCCGGCGAGGCGGCCGGCGTGCTCGACATCGTCCTCGACCGTGTCGCGCTGCAGATCGAGAAGTCGGAGCAGATCAAGCGGCGCGTGAAGGGCGCGATGACCTACCCGACGATCGTCCTGATCTTCGCCACGCTCGTCCTGATCGGGATGCTGCTCTTCCTCGTCCCGATCTTCGTGAAGATCTTCGCCTCGCTGAACGGCCAGCTCCCGACGCTGACCCAGTACGTCCTCGACGCGTCGAATCTGCTCCGGCACGACTGGTTCATCGTCTTTCCGCTCTGGGGAGGGTCGATCTTCGGCTTCTTCCGCTGGAAGAAGAGCAAGCGCGGCCGTCCGGTGTGGGATCGCCTCTGCCTGCACCTGCCGCTGCGGATCGGCGAGACGGTCCGGAAGATCACGATGGCGCGGTTCTCACGCACGCTCGCGACGCTGGTCGCGGCGGGCGTCGACATCATCAAGGCGCTCGAGATCACGGCCCAGACGTCGGGCAATCACGTGATCGAGGATGCGCTTGCCGGCGTCCGGATCCGTGTCCGCGAGGGAGCCTCGATCGCCGAGCCGCTGATCGAGAACCCGGTCTTCCCGCCGATGGTCAGCCAGATGGTGAAGATCGGCGAAGAGACCGGCGAGCTGGAGAAGATGCTCGGAAAGATCGCCGACTTCTACGAGGACGAGGTCGACGCGTCCGTCGCTGCGCTGAGCTCGATCATCGAGCCGCTGATGATGATCGCGGTCGGTGCAATGGTCGGCGTGATCCTGATCGCGATGTACCTGCCGATGTTCAAGATGCTGCATCTCGTCAGCAACAGCGGCGGCTGATCCCCTGGGTTTTTACATTCCGCTTACACCGGTCGTATCGCTTGGTGACAGCAGCGCCGAACTATCCTGGTGTGAACATGCGGTCGACGGGGAGGGTCGGAGCGGTGACAGTGGCAGCGCTTGCGCTCCCGGCGATCGGGTTCGCCGCCACGCCGGTGGCTCAGCTCCCGCCGGGCTGGTCACACGCCTCGGTCAACGTCGTCGGGCCGAAGGGCCAGGGGCGCACGGTCGTCTACGACCGCGGCAAGGTGACTGCAGTCGGGCCCGGGACGCTGACGTTGAAAGAGTTCGACGGGTCGATGGTCACGATCGTGGTTGCGTCGAAGGCGAGCGTGCAGGTGAACGGACGAGCGTCCGCGTTCTCGCAGATTCAGCCCGGAGACGTCGCGACGACGATGGGAATCGACGGCGCGCCTGCGACGCAGGTCCAGGCCACGACACCGCCGGCCCCGGTCGCGGCGCCGTCGAACGCGCCGGTGGTGACCCAGGGCGTCGTCGTTAGCATCGGCCGGCAAGCGAGCGCCGGCTCGGTGACGCTGAAAGAAGCCGACGGTACGATCGTGACGGTCCAGCTGGCCCCCAGTGCGCAGGTCGCCATGAACGGCCACTCGGTACCGCTTTCGAAGATCCCGCCCGGGGCTGCCGTCAAGGTGTCGGCGGTTCCCGGCAAGCCGGCGCGCGCGGCGCTCTTCTCGGGCGCAGCGGTACAGACGCCGGCTTCCTCCGCTACGTCGTCGCCGTAATCGGGCCGGGGTCGTAGACTCATGTCGATGCTTGGAACCGTCCTGCTTGTGGAGGACGAGCCTTCGGTCGGCGAGCTCGTCAGCAGCTACCTGACCCGAGATGGGTATCGGGTGATCTGGGTCCGGTCCGGCGAGGACGCCCTCGTCGAGCTCGATCGACACCAGCTGCGCATCGTCCTGCTCGACATCGGGCTGCCCGGCATGGACGGATTCGACGTCTGCCGCGCGATTCGCCAGAAGTCGAAGGTGCCGATCCTGATGCTGACCGCGCGCGACGAAGAGCCTGACAAGGTCGTCGGTCTCGAAGTCGGCGCCGACGACTACGTGACGAAGCCATTCTCGCCGCGTGAGCTCGCTGCGCGGATCAAGGCGATCCTCCGCCGAACCGACCCGGCGCCGGATCAGGACGTGCTCGCGCTCGGCGACGTGATCCTGAACCGCGAGTCGCACGACGTCACGGTCGCCGGCGATCCGATCGAGCTGACCGCCAAGGAGTTCGACCTGCTCGCCTTCTTCCTCTCGAATCCCGGCGCGATGCTCTCGCGCGACCAGCTGCTCGACCGGGTGTGGGGGATGGAATACCCGGGCGGCACGCGCACCGTCGACGTCCACATCGCCCAGCTGCGCCGCAAGCTCGGCCGGCCGGACCTGATCAAGACGCTCCGCGGGGCGGGGTACAAGGCCGCCGCGCCATGAGCACCCTGCGGCGGCGTCTCTTCGTGGCGGTCCTCGCTGCGATCGTCGTCGCTGTTGCCTGCACGGTCGCGATCGGCGCCGGCCTCGCCCGTCGAACCGCAGATCACAATCTCCGGGTCAGCCTCGCGCAGCAGGCCAACCTGCTCGCGACGGAGGAGCAGCAGCCGAGCTACGTTCCCGAGGACTACGTTGTCGGAGACGTGCGCGTGATCGCCCGCCGCCGCGCCGAGATGAAGCAGTTCGTCCCGACCGGAAAGCCCTCGAACGGGACGCTGACCCTGGAGGGGGTCAAGGACATCTACTCGTATCGCCCGATCGGCCCACGCGGACTGCTGATGCTCACGCCCGCGTCTCGCCCTCCTGCCTGGGGATCGTTCCTGCGCGACCTCTTGCTCGCCGGGGGAGTCGGCGCCGTGCTTGCCGGCCTGATCTCGTATCTGCTCGCGCGCTCGATCGCGACGCCGATCGGCCGCGTGGCTCAGGCGAGCCGTGCGCTCGCCGAGGGCTCGTCGCCGGAGCCGCTCCCGACGAAGGGCACTGTCGAGCTGGTCTCGCTCGCTCAGGCGTTCAACGACATGGCCCGGCAGCTCGCCGCCTCACGAGAGAGCGAGCAGAACTTCCTGCTCTCGGTCAGCCATGAGCTGAAGACGCCGTTGACCGCAATTCGCGGTTACGCCGAGGGTCTCGCCGAGGGTGCCTTCCCTGCCGACGTCGCAGCCGAGACGATCCTGGTCGAGTCGCGACGTCTCGAGCGGCTCGTCCGCGATCTGCTCGACCTCGCGAGGATGAACCGCCACGCGTTCCAGGTCAGCCGCGAGCCGGTCGATCTCGCCGAGGTCGCGCGCGACGTCGTTGCGCGGCATCAGGCTTCTGCGAACGAATACGGAGTCATCCTCGCCGCCGGGGGTGACGAGTCCTGGGTCGAGGCCGACCACGACCGGGTGCTCCAGATCGGCTCCAATCTCGTCGAGAACGCCATGCGTGTCACGCCGCGCGCCGGGTACGTGACCATTCGCGCCGACGGCTCGCGGCTGATCGTCCAGGACACGGGCCCCGGGCTCGATCCGGCCGATGTCCCGCATGCGTTCGACCGCTTCTACCTCTACGACAAGCACAGCCGCGAACGCCGCGTCGGCAGCGGCCTCGGCCTTGCGATCGTGAAGCAGCTGACGCTGGCGATGGGCGGTGAGGTGGCGGTCGAGACGGCCCCTGGCGAGGGCGCCACCTTCATCGTGACGTTGCCGTCAGGGTCGAAGCCGGGACGTGTCGACGACCTCGAAGTCGCTCCCGTTCACGCGACCTAGCGCGTGCAGCTGGTCGTTCGACCAGCCCGCGCTCGGTGCGCCGCTGATGTACCAGGGCGAGCCGTTGTCCGCGAGGATCATCCCGTAGCGCTTGAGCGCCTCGAGCACGACTCGGGCCTGCGGCGGGAAGCCGGCGGTGTTGAAGCTCGCCTTCAGGCGGACGCGCAGCCCCATCGGCGGCAGGGCCGGGTCGCTCGAGCTGCTCGCCTCGTGTCGCGCCGGATAGATGTAGGTGTTCCGGGTTCGCGAGGCGGTGAAGCGAAGCGCGTGGTCGATCGCGCCTGAAGCCACCTCGTCGTAGCGCGCGAGCCCCGGCAGGATCGGAAGGCCCGCTGCGTCTGCCGACGTCCACCCGGCGGGCCGCAGCGCGTTCGAGCTCAGCTTCCAGATTGCCCCTGATCCGGCCGCCCACGTGCCGCCCTGGCGGTGCAGCGCGTAGAGCTCGTAGAGCGTGCAGGTGTCCTTGTCGACGATCAAGGCATGGCGATCGCCGTCGCCAGGATGAGGATCCCCTTCGATCGGCACCGAGCTCGGGATCGGATACGGGCCCTTGTCGGACTCGTCGGCGTAGTCGAAGGAGACGCGCGTCTTCGGGGTCGCCTTCCCGGAGACGACCACATACGGGATCCCGATCTTCTGCCCGTCGTAGAGCCCGGAGCCGAAGTCGGCGTGGACAGGCGCGTCGAGCCCGATCGACCGGATCAGCGTTGCGGAGTCCTTTGCAACCGGCAGCTTGTCGACGCGCTGGTTCCAGACATTCGACGCGGGGAAGACGGTGCAGCCCCCGATCCTGGGCGCCGGGGTCGCAGGCGATCCGCCGAGCGAGAGCAGCGTCAAGCCGAGAGCGGCGCGCAGGATCATCGCTCCGGTCCTACCACCGACCGCACGCGGTCGAAACTAGAACGAGTCGAGTACGGCGGTCCGCCGCGACTCTCGCTCGAGCAGCTTGAAGAGCCCGAATCCGGCAACGGCATAGGCGGCTCCGACTGCGAGCTCGGTCCAGATCAGCCCGGAGACGTGGCCGAGCGGCGCGCCTGCGGCGACCTGCC
>DASZPQ010000050.1:0-3196 GCA_035550275.1 Gaiellaceae bacterium
CGGCGCGAATGTCCCCACCGTCTCGATCCCGATCGGCAGCATGATGAGGCCGCCCGCCAGCATCTCGTACGAGGTCGCCGTGAACGGATCGGCGGGCATCGGAAGCCGGCGCGAAAGCACCGAGCCGACCGCCCACATCACCGCTGAGAGAACACAGAGCGCAATCCCTGTCGAGGTCGCGCCACCCGATGGGCGTGCGAGGACGGCGACGCCTGCGAAGCCGACTCCGACGCCCGTCAGCGCCCAGCCGCCAAGGCGCTCACGGCCGATCAGCCGCAGCAGGACGACCCAGAGCGGGACGGAGGCGATGATCAGCGACGCAAGCCCCGTCGGCACGTCCTTCTCGGCATAGAAGAGCAGTGCGTTTGCCCCCGGGAGGAGAATCCCGACGATCACACAGGAACCGAACTCGGGCCAGCCGGTTCGCATCGACCCTCCGCGCCAGCGGACGACCAGGGCCATGATCGTTCCGGCGAAGATGAACCGCGTCGAGACGGCGAACATCGGGTCGATCGTCTCGCCGGTCACCGCGATCGCGAGATACGTCGAGCCCCAGATGATGTAGACGGTCCAGAGCGCGACCCAGGCCTTCGACGTCATCGAACGAGCGACAGCGCCGCACCGACGCCAAGCAAGCCGATCCCGAGCGCGCGCGGCCAGGAGATCGCGATCTGGTCGACGCCGAAGAGGCCGAAGCGGTCGATCACGGCTCCCATCACGAGCTGACCGGCGATCAGGATCCCGATCGTCGCGGTCGCGCCGATTCTCGGCTGGGCAAAGGTGATCGTCCCGACGATGATCAGGCCCATCACGCCGCCCGCCCACATCCAGACCGGCGTCCGGAAGGCGCCCGAGAGGCCGCCGATTCCGCCCCGCGCGACCACCAGGACGCTCGCGGCGAGCGTGAGCTGGATCGCGGTTGCGAAGGTGAGCGCCTCGAGCACGCCGATTCGCGAGCCGAAGCGTCCCATGACCGCGATCTGCACCGAGCCCGCGAGCCCGGCCAGGACCGCGAGCCCGACCGCAGCCGCGGTCACCCGGTTACCGACTCATCGCTCTGGAAGACGCTGAAGTTGTTGCCCTCGGTGTCGGTGCAGTGCGCGAACCAGCCGACGCTCGGGATCGGCGCCTTGTCGCCTGCGGTGCCGCCTGATGCCGCAACCTTCTCGAGCGTGGCGTCGATGTCGTCCGTGTCGAAGTAGACGGTCATCCCACGCTTGTCGTCTTTGTAGACGGCGCCCCCCTGGCCCTCGCCGGTTTGCGTCATCCAGTACTCCATCCCCATTGGATCGCCGAAGTCCCAGCCGAAGACACTGCTCCAGAAGCCTTTCGCTCGTTCGGTGTCCTGCGACGGCAACTCAAAATGGACGATTTTCCCGGCCATGACTCAGGCTCCTTGATTCGACGATTGAGCTTCGTACTGTAATCACGACGCGTCGCACGTATCGGCGCTTTAACCCGTCGCCGTACGATGCCGCCATGCGTCGTGCAGTTCTGATCGTCAATCCATTTTCGACTGCAGTGACGCAGGAGCGGGTTGCGGAGGTAGAGGCCGTGCTCCGCACCCGCGTTGAGCTCGAGACGCGCCACACCGAGGCGCCTGGACATGCGACCGAGCTCGCGGCGTCTGCTGCCGGGACGGCGGACGCGATCGTGGTCTTCTCGGGTGACGGCACCTACAACGAGGCGATCAACGGCGCGGCGGGCTCGATCCCCTTCGCGTTCCTGCCCGGCGGAGGCGCGAGTGTCCTGCCGCGGGCGCTCGGCCTTCCCCGCAATCCGGCTGCTGCGGCGAAGCGGGTTGCCGATGCGCTCGCGCAGGACCGCACGCGCTCGATCAGCCTGGGACGGGTGAACGGGCGACGGTTTTGCTTTGCAGCCGGGATCGGGCTGGATGCCGAAGCCGTGCGCCGCGTCGACAAGCGCGGCAGGAGCGCTGATGGGCGGCGCGCGCCCAACGCTGCCTTTGCGACCGCCGCGTTCGGATATCTCTCGGAGCACCGCTTCCGGCTCCAGCCGGAGCTCGAGATCGCCGGCGAGGGCGAGGTCGCCTTCGTGCTCGTCGGCGTCGGGAGGCCTTACACCTATCTGGGCCCGATGCCGGTCACGTTGGGCCGCGAGATGAGATACGACGGCGGGCTCGACTTCGTCGGGCCCAAAGTGGTTTCGCCGCTCACCGTGCCGAGGGTGCTCGGGCGCGCGCTTCTGAACAACCTGCACTCCGACACGAAGATGGTGTCGGGCCAGGATGTCGATCGCATCGAGGTGCGATGCGCGCGGCCTTTCCCGCTCGAGGCCGACGGCGAGGATCTCGGCGACGTCACCGAGGCGATCTTCGAGTCAGAGCGGAACGCGCTCGACGTGCTCGTCTAATCTGACCGCGATGGGAACCTGGTATCTGATCGGTCTCTTCGTCGGGCTCGGCGCCGCGCTTGGAGCGGTTGCGGCCGGGATCGTGCCGCGGGCGCTCGTGGCGGCGCTGCCGGCGCTGGTCGTTGCCGTCGTCGCCGGGATCGTGATCGAGAAATGGCCAGAAGCTGTGGGAGGCGCCGTCGGGGCGGTCGCGGGAGCGCTTGGCGCTGCGCCGGTCGTCGCGGGAGCGCTG
The DNA here is from genome assembly GCA_035550275.1 of Gaiellaceae bacterium. GTDB lineage: Bacteria > Actinomycetota > Thermoleophilia > Gaiellales > Gaiellaceae > PALSA-600. Next base: position 2,606 of record DASZPQ010000050.1, read on the forward strand.
CGCCGCGGTGGGACTCGCGCTGGCCTCGCGCTCTACGTCGGTCTCGGCGGCGTGGTCGTTGCCGGGCTCGCGTTCATCCCGGTCGTCGGCTACCTCGAGGCGATCGCGCTGCCCGCGCTCGGGTTGAGACTCCGCTCGCGGGAGCCGGAGCGGCACGCGGGTCTCCGCACGCTTGCGCGTGACTAGAAGCTCGAAACCGGTCGTTCTGATCGTGATCGACGGGCTGACGCCGTCGATGCTCGAGGCCACCGACACCCCGGCGCTGCGCTTCCTGCTCGACCACGGCAACTACCGACGCGCCGTCTCCACGTTCCCCTCGCTGACGCCGGTTTGCCTCGCATCGATCGCGACGGGATCCCACCCCGACGTGCACCACATTCCGCATCTCGTCTGGTGGAACCGCGAGGAGCAGCGCCTGGTCGAGTACGGCTCCTCGTTCGGCGCGATGTGGGCCGCTGGGCTCGGCCAAGGTCTTCGCGACACGATCGTCAACCTGAACAAGCGCCATCTCGCGGCCGAGGTGAAGACGGTCTATGAGGCGCTGGAAGACGAGGGCCTGACGACCGCCGCGATCAACATCACGACCTATCG
>DASZPQ010000051.1:0-8068 GCA_035550275.1 Gaiellaceae bacterium
TACGCCTGGGGCGAGATCTGGGCGCGTCCCGGCCTCGATCGCAAGACACGCAGCGCGATCACGCTGACGGCGCTGATCGCGCTCGGCCACCATGAAGAGCTCGCGCTGCACCTTCGCGCCGCTCGTCGCAACGGACTGACCGACGACGAGATCAAAGAGGTGCTGCTCCAATCGGCGGTCTACTGCGGCGTGCCGGCGGCGAACTCCGCGTTTGCAGTCGCGCAACGCGTGCTCGACGAAGCATGAGCCGCGCCGTCATCCTCTCCGCTGTTCGCACGCCGATCGGCCGGTACGGCGGAGCGCTCTCGGGCGTCCGCCCCGACGACCTGGCGGCGCTCGCGATCTCGGCGGCGGTCGAGCGCGCCGGGGTGCCGGCCGGTGAGATCGAGGACGTCTGGTTCGGCGCCGCCAACCAGGCGGGCGAGGACAACCGCAACGTGGCGCGGCTCGCGGCCCTCTTGGCAGGCCTGCCCGAGTCGGTCGCCGGCGTCACGGTCAACAGGCTCTGCGCCTCCGGCCTCGCCGCCGTCGTCGGAGCCTCCCACGCCGTCATCGCCGGCGACGGCGACCTCTTCGTCGCCGGCGGGGTCGAGTCGATGACCCGTGCGCCGTTTGTGATGGCCAAACCGGACAAGGCGTTTCCGCGCGGCGATCAGACGGTCTACGACACGACGCTCGGGTGGCGCTTCCCAAACCCGAAGCTCGAGGCCATGTACCCGCTCGAATCGATGGGCGAGACCGGCGAGAACGTCGCGGAGCAGTGGAACGTCTCGCGCGAGGATCAGGACGCGTTCGCGCTCGAGTCGCAGCAGCGCTGGGCAGCTGCGAACGAGGCAGGGCGCTTTGCCGACGAGCTGATTCCGGTCGGTGACTTTACGACCGACGAGCAGCCTCGCGAATCGTCACTCGAGAAGCTCGCCTCGCTGAAGCCCGTCTTCCGCGCCGGCGGGACGGTCACAGCCGGAAACGCGAGCAGCCTGAACGACGGCGCCGCGGCGCTCGTGATCGCGAGCGAGGAGCGCGCGCTCTCTCTGGGAATCGAGCCCCTTGGCGCGTTCGTCGCCAGCGCCGTTGCCGGTGTCAATCCGCGCGTCATGGGCGTCGGGCCGATCCCGGCCGTGGAGCGACTGCTCGCCCGCGCCGCGATCGACGCGAGCCAGCTCGATCTCGTCGAGCTGAACGAGGCCTTCGCCTCGCAGAGTGTCGCCGTGATCCGCGAGCTCGGGCTCGATCCGGCCAAGGTGAACGTGAACGGCGGCGCGCTCGCGCTCGGCCATCCGCTGGGCATGAGCGGCGCGCGGCTTGTCGTCTCGCTCCTGCACGAGCTGAAGCGCCGCGGCGGCCGATACGGGCTCGCCACGCTCTGCGTCGGCGTCGGCCAGGGGCAGGCCGCGCTGTTCGAGCGCGCGTGATGCGAACCCAGGTCGCCATCGTCGGCGCAGGCCCGGCGGGGCTGACGCTCGCGCGTCTTCTCGAACGAGCCGGGATCGAGTCGGTCGTGATCGAGAACCGCAGCCGCGACTACGTCGAGCACCGCATCCGCGCCGGCGTGCTCGAGCAGGGAACGGTTGACCTCTTGAACAACGCCGGCGTCGGCGAGCGAATGCAGCGCGAGGGAATCGTCCACCATGGGATCGAGCTGCAGTTCGACGGCGAGCGCCACCGAATGCCGCTGAGCGACTTGGCCGGCGGCCGCTCGATCGTTATTTACGGACAGACCGAGGTCGTGAAGGACCTGATCGCGACGCGGATCGAGTCGGGTCTGCCGCTGCACTTCGAGGCTGAGGAGGTCAGCGTTCACGACCTCGACACGGACCGGCCCCGAATCCGCTTCGACGGCCAGGAGCTCGAATGCGATTTCATCGCCGGCTGCGACGGCTTCCACGGCATCTGCCGCCCGAGCATTCCGGCAGGCGTGTTGCGCACGTTCGAGCGCGACTACCCGTACGGGTGGCTCGGGATCCTGGCCCAGGTCGCGCCCTCGAACGACGAGCTCGTCTACGCGCACAACGAGCGCGGTTTCGCCCTCCTCAGCCTGCGTTCGCACGAGCTCAGCCGCCTCTATATCCAGTGCGCGCCCGACGAGAAGATCGACGAGTGGCCCGACGACCGGATCTGGGCCGAGCTCCAGGCGCGCCTCGGCCTCCCCGGCTGGACGCTCCACGAGGGCCCGGTTCTGGAGAAGGGAGTGACGGGGATGCGCAGCTTCGTCACCGAGCCGATGCAGTACGGCCGGCTCTACCTCGCCGGCGACGCAGCGCACATCGTCCCTCCGACAGGCGCAAAGGGCCTGAACCTGGCGATCGCCGACGTGAAGGTCTTGGCCGACGCGGTCACGGCCTTTTACCGGGACGACGACCCGGCCGGGCTCGACGCCTACTCGGCCGCCTGTCTGCGCCGCGTCTGGCGCGCCGAGCACTTCTCGTGGTGGATGACCTCGATGCTGCACCGGGTCGGCGACGATCCCTTCGACCTCCAGCTTCAGCTCTCACAGCTCCGCTACCTGACGACATCCGAGGCCGCCGCGCGCACCCTGGCCGAGAACTACGTCGGCCTCGAGACCGTCTGAGGCAATCGATCGGCCTGTGGATGAGTTGTTCCACAATTGGCACGATTTGCCGGCCCCGGCGGCCGTAGAATTTGCAGTGAGGGTGGCGGGTTTAGCTCCCCACCCAGGGTGGGGAGCTCAGCCGTTTGAGCTCCGGGCGGCGTGGCGTAGCCCATGCGCCGGCAGGGCGACGAGCAGCGCGAACGAGATGCACGCGAGCACGCCGAGCGTCGCCATCGCGATCCCGAGTGGCACCGCCGACGAGCTGCCCGCCAGCCCGACCAACGGCGCGACCGCCGCGCCCAAGACAAACTGCGACAGGCCGAGCAGTCCGGACGCGCTCCCGGCCGTGCGCGGGTCGCCGGCCAAGGCCTGCGCCGTCGCGTTCGGCATCACGAGCCCGATCGCAGACACCGCGATGAAGAACGCCACCAGCACCGGCACCAGGCCCGAGCTCGCGAGCGCGCAGAACAGCATCAAGAGACCGCCGACCGCACTCATCACCAAGCCGGCTGCGAGCAGCCGGTTCGGCCCGATCCGCGCGACCAGCCGTGCGCTCAGATGCCCGAGCGCGCCGATCCCGACGGCGTTCGCCGCGAAGACGAGCGCGAACTCCTGCGGCGAGAGCCCGTAGATGTTCTGAAGCACGAACGACGACCCAGCGATGTAGGCGAACATCGACGCAAACGGAAACGCCATCGCAAGCAGGTACCCATCGAATGACCGCTGGCTGAGCAGCCGGCGAAACGTCACAAGAGTCGAGCCGAGACCGTCGCCATGCCGGTCGGCCGCCGGAAGCGTCTCCGGCAGCCGCACCACGATCGCCGTCAGCAGCACCGCCCCGATGACCGACATCGCGACGAAGATCCCACGCCACGACGTGACATAGAGGATCTGCGCGCCGATCACAGGCGCGATGATCGGCGCCACCGACTGGACGAGCATCAGCATCCCGAAGTACCGGACGGCCGCGACGCCTTCGTGCAGGTCGCGCACGATCGCCCGGCAGATCACGATTCCCGTACCGCCCGCGAAGCCCTGAACGAGCCGGAAGACGAGCAGGACCCAGATGTTCGGCGCGACGGCGCACAGGAGGCTCGCAACCGCGAACGTCGCGACGCCGGCGAGCAACGGCCGCAACCGCCCGAGCGAGTCGCTGACCGGCCCCATCACGAGCTGTCCGAGCGCGAGCCCGATCATCACCGCGGTCAGCGTCGCGCCGGCCAGCGAAGCAGACGTCGAGAGGTCGTCGGAGAGCTGCGGCAGCCCCGGCAGATAGGCGTCGTTCGAGAACGGCCCGACCCCATTCAGCGCGGCGAGGATGACGAGAAAGCCGCCACCGGCGGCAACGCGACGATTGGCTCGGGGAGAGGCGCTCACGATGTTGGCTCGCGCCCTTTCGCAGGCCGCTGCTGGGCCCTAGGATATGCGTTCACGGTTGCTGAACACGTTCGAAAGGGGAGAACATGACTGCCGTCGACACCGAGATCAAGACGTACGGACAGCTGATCGGCGGCGAGTGGGCCGGCGCTGCGGATGGCGCGACCTACGAGAACCGCGACCCGTTCACCGGAGAGGTCGTGGCGATCAACGCCGCCTCGAGCCGGGTTGACGCCGAGCGCGCGATCGAAGCCGCCGCCGCGGCGTTCCCCGAGTGGTCGCAATCGACTCCCGCGATGCGGCAGAAGATCTTCCTGAAGGTCGCCGACCTCGTCGACGCGCGCCTGCACGAGATCGTCGGCCTGCTCGCGCAGGAAACGGGCGCGAGCTTCGGCTTCGGGATGTTCCAGACGGCGATGTTCGTCCCCGGCCTCTTCCGCCAGGCGGCAGCGCTGGCCTATGCGCCGATTGGCCAGGTGATCCCCTCGGACAACGGCACCTTCGCCATGGGCGTGCGCAAGCCCGCCGGCGTCGTCGGCGCCTTCGCGCCGTGGAACGCCGCACTGATTTTGTCCGCCCGCTCGATCGCGGCTCCCCTTGCTCTCGGCAACACCGTGGTGCTGAAGCCCTCCGAGTGGTCGCCGATCTCCGGCGGCCTGATCTGGGGCGAGATCTTCGAGGAGGCGGGCCTCCCCGCCGGCGTGCTGAACATCGTCACGCACGCCCCCGGGGACGCAGGCCCGATCGGCGCCGCGATCATCGAGCATCCCGCGGTGCGCCGCCTGAACTTCACCGGCTCCTCGGCCGTCGGCCGGATGATCGCCGAGCAGGCGGGCCGCCAACTGAAGCGCGTCGTCCTCGAGCTCGGCGGCCACAATCCGCTGATCGTGCTCGCCGACGCCGACCTCGAATACGCCGTGAACGCCTCGGCCTTCGGCGCCTTCCTGCACCAGGGCCAGATCTGCATGTCGACCCGCCGCATCTTCGTCGAGCGCCCGATCGCGGACGAGTTCATCTCGAAGCTGACGGAGAAGACGAAGGGCCTGAAGGCCGGCGACCCGAAGGAGCACGACACGGTGATCGGCCCGCTGATCAATGCTGCTGCTTTGGAGATGGTTTCCAAGCGCGTCTCGGACGCGGTTGCTTCCGGCGCGAAGATCCTGGCCGGCGGCGAGTCAGAGGGCCCGTGCTACCAGGCGACCCTGATCACCGACGTCCCGCCGGACTCCGACTTCGCGAAGCACGAGACGTTCGGCCCGATCGTCGCGGTCGAGATCGTCGACTCGGCCGAGGAGGGCGTCGCGCGCGCAAATGCCACGTCGTACGGCCTGAGCGCGGGCATCCTGACCGGCGACAAGAACCGCGGCTTCGCGCTGGCGCAGCAGATCGACTCGGGCATCGTCCACGTGAACGACCAGACGGTCGCGGACGAGCCGCAAATGCCATTCGGCGGCGTAAAGGACAGCGGCTTCGGCCGCTTCGGCGGTCAGGCGGTCGTCGACGAGTTCACGGAGCTGCGCTGGGTGACGATCCGAAGCGGAACGCACCCATTCCCATTCTGAGGAGGACTGAGAGGCAGAGGACTTAACGCGCCGCCGCGTCCCGCAGCTATCATTTCTGTGCTCGGCACCCGGGAACGGGGTCGTGACTACGGATCGCACGTGCGGCCGTTGTATAGGTGGGTTGCGACGCAACCTCACCGGAAGGGAATGACATGACATCAGTCATGGAGCAGTCCGTTGAACCCGACGCCAACGACCTCCGCGAGGTCGAGATACTCCTTGAAGGCGTCGAGGCAGCGAGACGGATGGAGAACACAAGCGATAAGCACCTCGGGATCGTGCGGCACCAGTTCGACGTGCCTGTCCGCGCGCTCGAGAACCTGAAGATCTACAGCGGGGCTAACCCGCGAAAGAATCCGAAGGTGCGGAGCCGGGTGGCCAAGCAGATCCGGCAGAGCTTGCTCAACGAAGACACTGTGGTCGACGCCTTCCACCTCGCGCATCTCGGGATCACGGTCATCGCGACCGACTTCACCAGGGTCGAGGGCCGCGAGGACGCGTACCTTCTGAAGTTCAAGCTCGACGAGAGCGATGAGCCGCAGGACGGGATCGTCAACGGTCTGCACACCCTCGCGGTGATCGAGGACCTGCTGGGCTCGCAGGCAGAGATCTCGCCGAACCAGTACGTCTCGTTTACCGTGATCACCGGCATCGCCGGCGCGGACAGGGCGACGATCGTCCCGTTCATCGCGAAGGGACGCAACACCGTCCTCCAGGTCAAGGAGGAGTCGATCGACAACCTGATGAAGCGGTTCGACACGATCAAGAAGGCCGTTGACCCGTTCCCGTACGAGAACCAGATCGGCTGGGAGGAGAGCGCCAACACCGAGTACGACGTGATCGACGTGCTCGCGATCATGACGGCGCTCAACCCGATCCTGTATCCGAACGAGACGAGCGGCACCGCCGACGTGACCCACCCGATCATCGCGGCGGACCACAAGCGGGCCTGCCTCAAGCGATTCGAGGAGTCGCAGGCGGCGTACGACCAGCTCGCCCCTCTGCTGCCCGACATGCTTCACCTCTACGACCTCGTCAGGTCAGACGCCCGCGAGCGCTACAACACCACGGGCAAAGGCAAGCGAGGCGGGCGGCTCCGCGTCATGACTAGCCGGAAGGACAGGAAGACTGGCAACGCCATCACCGATGCGCTCTACTTCCCGTTCTACCGGACGGGGAAGAACTCGTACGGCACGCGCGGCACGTTCGAGTTGACGTACTCGGCGACCTTCGCGATCCTGGCCGCCTTCCGCAACTTCATCGTGCTGAACGAGAGTGGACAGTACGAGTGGAAGGGCGGCTTCGCAGCCGTTGAGAAGGCGTGGCGCAAGCTCGGCGCCGAGCTCGTCATCACCTGCCAGGAGACGGCGGAGACACTGCCGGAGCACAAGATGGCGGTGCTGCTCGGTCGTAACCGGCCGCTCTGGAACGGGTTGCACAAGATCGTGCGCGAATACCTAACTCGGCAGGACGCTGACGAACGTACCGCGGAGCTCCAGGCAGAGATCAACCGCCTGAAGAAGCTCACGGAGACTGCAACGGGAGGCGCCGCATAGCGATCGGACACTGGAGGATGGGGTCGGCATTCCGCCGGCCTCCTCCTCCGGCGATCCGTCTACCCTCATTAACGTTGTCTATCTGGAAAAAAGCGGACAAGGGCCTGCGCTGGTACGAACGTCTAGGCGCCATTGTCGGAACAACCCTTTTTGTTGTCGCAGGCGCCGGAGTTGCTTGGGTCTTCCTCAGGCATCACAAGGTCGAAGCCTGGGTTCCAGTCGCCGTCGGACTCCCGCTACTCATACTCGCTTTTGTCGCGTTCGCAATCGGACGACGCGCGACAACAGGCCCACCATCGCCTTCCGCTGCCAAGGCCGAGGTGGATACGGCATATATCCGAGCACTGGAGCAGGCGGTCGCCGGATCAGAGTACGAGAAGCGGTTGCTTTGGGACGTGATTGAGAGCATTCAGCATGCCCTCGCAGCCGATGAGTACTGGCAGGTCGACCAACTCGTAGAGCGTGGTGTGCTCGGTCCTGCGCGAGGCCTGTTGGTAAGAGAGAGAAACGAGGACGTTCGCCTGTCCGTTCTGGTTCCAGCTGATGAGCCGCCGACGCGGTGGAGAATGCGGTGGGCCGCCGGACATAGGCCTGAGAGCGTGCGTAACTACACCCAAGAGATTGACCAAACAATGGCTGGGATTGCGTTCCGCCGCGGTGAATTCGTCGAGTCTGCCAACGTTCGAACTGATGGACGTTTCACGCCGCATCCGAAAGAGTCAAGGCCATTTGATTCACTCGTATCTCTCCCGCTCCGAATCGGCGAAAGAATCGTCGGGGCCCTTACTGTTGTCTCAACCCGATCTGACGCGTTCAGTGAATCCGACGTCGCTTTCATCAAGCTCATCGGAGCAGTGCTCGACCTCTTGCTAGCTATGGAGCACGATTTCGCGCGTGTTGGCGCTCTCTTTGAGCCACTGACCGACGAATCCGAGGAATGAAACGATTGTGATGAAAAGACTGCACATCCGATCGATCGCCTACCTTGCGTCGGGTAGCCTGGATTCATGCGAATGAAGGAG
>DASZPQ010000052.1:0-18739 GCA_035550275.1 Gaiellaceae bacterium
CGTTTGGGGTTTGCTCTTCTGAGCTGTCGTTGTGAGCCGCGCCCGCCATGTCGGGCGCGGCGGCGGCGCCCTCCACTAACCTCCCTGGCTGATGCGAGCGTTGTCTCTTCTTGCTGTCGCTGCAGTGGCGGTCGGGCTGGCCGGGTGTGGCGGGTCGTCGTCCGATCCGGCGAAAGCCGTCACGACTGCTGCCAAGACGACCATGGCGCAGGCGCTCGTCTCCGACTTCACGCTGCACGGGTCCAAGCTCTACGGCAAGGTGCACGCGAAGATCACGGGCCGCGGGGCGTTCTCTTTCGGTCCGGAGCTCGGCTACGAGCGGATCGATCTCCCGGCCGAGAGCGGGAAGCCGACCGCACGCGAGTTTCTCGACTTCCTGCCGGCGACGTTCCTCTACACGCGGTCGATTTCGACGGGGCCGGTTCTCTTCAACGGCAAGAGCTGGGTCTCGGTCACGCTCGCCGGAGCCGGGTCGGTGCACTCGCTCGCGCCAGGATTCGCCTACCAGGCGGAGGCTCTGAGCCCCGAGTTCGCGCTCGACGAGATCGTCTGGGGCGCCAAGTCGGCGAAGAGCCTCGGCTCGCCGATCGTCAACCACGTGCCAATGGCCAAGTACCTGGTCTCGGTCGACCTCGACCAGGCGATGTCGAAGGCGACCGGAGCCATGAAGGCGGCAATCGGGGAAGAGATCACCGCCACCGGGTCGCACACGACGTCGATCACCGTCTGGGTCGACGGCCCGGGACACGTCGTCCAGCTGACGGTTCCGTTGCCCGGCTCCGGGCTCGGCTCGATCTCGATGACGTTGTCGGGTTACGGCGCCAAGCTTCCGACGACGCTGCCGGCCGATTCGACGATTCTCAAGATCACCGGGCAGACCGCGGCCGGCGGCGACTTGCTCCGCTCGACGTGGATCTTCCCGGCTTCCTAGAACAGCCCTGACTTCTGAAGCAGCTTCGTCGCTTCCTCGTCATTGCCGAGCACAGCCGCGCTCAGGGTTGCATGCGCGATCTTGTCGAGCGGCGGGAGCTGGCTGTTCGGTGCGACTCCCGGGCGGGCCGGATACTCGAAGTCGTCGCCCTTGGAGATGATCTGCTGCGCCGCCGGGCTGACCAGGAACTTGACGAACTTCTCGGCGTCGGCCTGATGCTTGCTCTTCGCGATCACCGCGGCTCCCGAGATGTTCGTGATCGAGCCGACATCGCCGTTCGGGAAGTAGTAGAGCGCGCTGTGAATCGCGCTCTGCCCGATCTCGAGCCGGAGCCGGTACCAGTAGTACTGATTGATGACTCCGGTGGCCACGTCGCCCCGGTTCACCGCGGCGACGACGGCCTCGTCGTCCTGATAGAGCGTGGCGTTCCGCTTCAGGCCGGCGAGCCAGGTCGCCGCCGCCGTCTCGCCGTACTTGGCGATCACTGCGCCGACGAGCGGTGGGAAGTCCGAGTCGGTCGGAGCGATCCCGATCTTCCCCTTCCATTCGGGCTTCGCGAGATCGAGGACGGACGCCGGCAGTGTGGCGGCCGGAGCCAATTTGGGGTCGTAGACGAGGCTGCTGACCCGAAGCGCCATGCCGACCCACTGACCTGTGGGCGAATTGTCCTTGGCAGGGATCTGCGCGACCGTGCCCGAGTCGAGCTTGGCGAGGAACCCTTTCTGCTCGAGCATCATCATCTCGGGGGAGTTCTCGGAGATGAAGACGTCTGCCGGGGTGTGGCTCCCTTCCGAGAGCAGCTGGTCGGCGAGGACGACGCTGTCTTTCGTGCGCATCTTGACGCCGATCCCGGTCTGCTTCGTGAACGCCGCCACGAGGGCCTGCGTGAGCTCCGGATGCTGGCCGTTGTAGACGACGATCGACACCTGGCTCGTGCTGCCGCAGCCGGCGAGCAGCACAGCGGCGACGGTGCCGAGCGCGGCGAGCTGCCGGGCCCGGCTCATTGCGGCGGGTAGGCCGCCACCGGCCCTGTGACGGCAACGTTCACGATCTCGCCTGCGGCCGGAACATCCTGGGCGAAGCTCTTGGCCAGGATCGGCGTCCGGGAGTCATCGGCCAGGACGAGTCGGACGATCGTCTCCGGGCCGTAGTAGACGTGATCGACCACTTCTGCGCGTACGCCGCCGGTCGTGAGTTGGATCTGCTCCGGGCGAATCATCACCTGCACGGCCCCCTCCAGGTTCGGAGTGCGGACGTCGAGCCGGCCAAGCGCGCACTCGACAACGCCGGCGCTTGCGGTTCCCGGCAACACGACGGCCTCACCGATGAAATGCGCGACGTCGAGATCGACCGGATCGCGATAGAGCGACGTCGGCGTGGCCGTCTGGACAAGGCGGCCTGCGCGCAGCAGCGCGACCTCGCGGCCCATCGAAAGCGCTTCGGCCTGGTCGTGAGTGACAAGCACCGCCGTCGTTCCCTCGAGCGCGAGCGCGTTCACGACGGCTTCGCGGGTCTCGGTACGGAGCGACGCGTCGAGACCGGAGAACGGCTCGTCGAGCAGCACGATCCGTGGTCGCGGAGCGAGTGCCCGGGCAAGGGCCACTCGCCGCTGCTCTCCGCCCGAAAGCTCATGGGGACTTCGGCCTGCGTACTCCTGGCTGAGCCCGACCAGATCGAGCGCTTCGCCGATCCGTGCCGAGCTCTTGCGCTCGGCACGAGGCAGTCCGAAGGCGACGTTCTCGGCCACCGTGAGGTGTGGGAAGAGCGCGCCTTCCTGGGCGACGTATCCGATCGAGCGCTTGTCGGGTGCGACATTCGCGCCGCCGGCGTTCGCCACGACGTTGTCGCCGAGCATGATGGTTCCCTCGTCGGGAGTGATGAAGCCGATGATCAGGCGCAGCAGCGTCGTCTTGCCGCTGCCCGAGGCACCGAGAATTGCCGTCAGCGTTCCCGCGGGGACGACGAGGTCGAGATCGGAGAGCACAAGCCGGGTGCCGTAGGACTTCGCCAGGCCTGCGCAGCGGAGCTCTGCCATCGCTATCCGTCTCCCACGGACCGAACTTTGCCGAAGCGGCTCATCAGCACGTACGCGGCTGCCATCGCGAGCACGATCAGCACCGCTGCGAACGGCGCCGCGGCGGCGAAGGCGACCGTCGAGCTGTTCGCCTGAAACTCGGTTCCGAGCGTGTAGAGGTTCAGCGGGAGCAAGACCTGCGCGGTGGAGAGGTCGCCGAGCACGAATGCGAAGACGAGCACCGCGGCCGCGACGAACCCGGGTCGAGCGAGCGGCATCGTCACGCGCCACAACGCGCGCAACGAGCTCGAGCCGAGCGCGCGAGCCGAGTCTTCGAGCGCGGGCTCGATCTGCCCGAGCGTGGCCCGGATGGCGACGACCGCGAACGGCGTGAACAGAATTGCCTCCGCGAAGACGAGCAGGCCGAAGCTGCCGTAGACCGAGGGGACCCAGTGGCTCGCCGCATAGGAGAGGGCGATCGCGGCGACGAGGTCCGGCAGCGCAAAGGAAAGGTAGGTAGCCCGCTCGAGGATCGTCACCACCGGGCCCTTGTGCTTGACCGCGAGGATCGCGATCGGAAATGCGAAGAGAATGGCGACGAGCGCGGCGCCGAGCCCCAGGCCGATCGAGGTGACGCTCGCGGGGAAGAGGTACTTCGTGTTCGCCGCAGCCATCGAGACACCGGCGCTCGTGCTTTCCGAGAACCACTTGATCAGCATCGCGATCGGGATGCCGACGCTCACGGCGATGACGGCTCCGAGGCCGGCCATGACGGGGATCAGCCACTTCCCGAGCTCGTACCGGGTCGTTGCGCGGCGGGCTCCCTGGCTGACCCGGGTGTAGTTGGCGTTGCCGCGCAGCCGGGCCTCGCCGAAGAGGAAGACGAGGCAGATCAGGATCGAGAAGAAGGAGAGCGCGGCAGCGCCGGAGATGCTGAAGCCGAGCCGGTACTGGGCGTAGATGTCCGAGGAGAACGTCTGGAACTTGAGCGCGACGAACGCGTCGAACTCGACGAGCGCGTCGAGCGCTACGAGGAGCAGGCCGCCGAGCAGCGCTGGGCGCAACTGCGGCAGGACGACGCGAAAGAAGGTCTGGCGCGCATTCAGCCCGAGCGCCCGGGCGGTCTCCTCGAGCGCGGGGTCGAGCCCTCTGAGCGCGACGGCGACGAGCAGATAGATGATCGGGTAGTACGAGAACGCGACGATCCCGGCGGCGCCCCAGAAGCCCTGCAACGGCTGGCCAAGCGTCGCCCAGGCGTAGCTCGTGACGAAGAGTGGCACCGTCAGCGGCGCGACGAGCAGCAGCGCCCAGACCTGGCGGAACGGCAGCTTCGTCCGTTCCACGAACCAGGCGCCTGCGACTCCGATCACGCCAGCCACCGGCGTCGCCGCCGCCGCAAGGAGCACGGTGTGGACGAGCAGCGTCGACGACGACGAGGCGCTGAGGGCGTCGCGAATCGCGGAGATCCCGCCCTGGAACGCCTGGACGACCGTGATCCCGACTGGCAGCGCGACCAGGATCGCGACGACGATGCAGACCGCCAGGAGCTCGAGCGGGATCGTGGAGAACGGATTGGTCAGCGAACGGCGTCTCACGGCTCGCCAGGCAGTGTAAGGGAAACCTTACAACCCAGAGGTCGCCGGATCACACCGCCGGCACAAGCTCTTCCGCGTAGCTGATCGATGTTCTCCGCAGCAAACCGGCGGGATCGGGGTCGTAATACCCCATGCGCCAGAGGGCTGGCGAGTAGGCGTGAATCGATGTCGCAACCGCACCCAGGTGATGACGGAGGCGATGCACGTGCGACGCGTCGAAGTCGAAGGTGGCGCCTTCCCGATGGGTCGTGGACGTCTCGCGCAGCGTCGAGCCGCTGAACTCGAAGCGGTCCTCGACGAGCTCGCCTTCGACGATCTGAACGGCGCCGGCGGACCGGTCATGGTCGTGGAACCCCGTGTCCTGCTGGTTCGTCCAGCAGATCAGCCAGATGTCGAGCTGGGGGTCGCGGTAGAGCTGCGTGTAGTTCCGCTGGTTCGGGTCGTGTGAGACGTGCGCCTGCCAGAGGTCCGGCTCGTTGCCGACGGTAGCCGCCAGAGCTCGCAGCTCAAACCGGGACAGGTTGCGCCCGCTCGGGATGCGCCCCGAGAGAAAGCTCGCGGTGGTCGTGGAGGAGGGAGCGGGGATTTCGATCGCAGATGGCATGGGTGGCCGCCTTTCCAAGCGCGCGGATGGCGCTCATCGTGTGGGCTGGGTCGATGACTGGGAGGTCGCTGCCGTGGACGATTCGGTCGATCCCGTAGGTCGCGAGGCAGAGCTCGAGCGAGAGCCGGCCGTAGGAGCTCGTCTCGAAGAACAGCGGCAGGCTCGTCAGCCGTCCTGTGTCGACGCCGCGTGACTGAAGGCGTTCGAGCTGAAACGGAGCGCCGCCCGCGAGCAGCGCGAAGACGACATTCAGATTGGGCCAGCGCGCGGCGCCATGCTCGATCCAGGCGAGGTACGACGTCTGCATGCCGGCGGTGTAATCGACGAGTGCCGGCCACCAGCCGGGCCTCGCCGGTGCGGCCTGAGCGGCGTCCGGATGGACAAAGAGGAAGCCCTCGTTCTGCTCCAGGCGGTCCAGGATCGGCTTCAGGCCGTTCAGGTCGAGGAGGCGCGACGCACCGACGCAGACGCCGGCGAATCCAGGGCGCGGCTCGCCGGCAGCGAGGGCATGAAGCCGCCCGCCCGCGGCTTCGACGAGCTCCGCGACTCCGTCGTTGTAGGTCGTGAGGAGCTGGCGGCGCTCCGGCACGGGTAGCTCCTCGAAGCCGAGCGTCGGTTGAAGCGAGACGACGGCGACGTCGATCCCGGCTGCGTCGAGTGCAGCGATTCGCCGCTCCAGATCATGCTCCCGCAAATCGAACGGGAAGCGTCCTTCGCGCGTGGTCAGGGCCGACCCGCGGAGGAACGGTGGTTCTTTGCGCCGGTGCAGCAACTCGATCAGCGCCGCAGGCCAGAGGTGTTGGTGGAGGTCGTAGGTGGTCATTTGCTTATTACAGCTATAAGTGTATCGTGTTTATCAACTTAGTGGTGAGACATCGCAACGACCCGCCTGAATCCGAGAGAAAGGAAACGACGTGATCAAGAGGCACACGACGAGCGCCGCCAATGCGGCATTGGTGCTCGCAATTGCAGCGACGCTCGCACTTGGGCTCTTCGCCGGCACCGCCAGGCCCGCGACGGACGTGACGAACGTGCCGCCGACGGTCGTGATCGGCACCAAGAACTTCCCGGAGGAGTACATCCTCGGTGAGCTCTACAAGCAGGCCCTTCAGGCGAAGGGCTTCACGGTCTCCTACAAGCAGGACCTCGGCTCGACAGAGATCATCCAGACCGCCCTCACGAGCAACAAGATCAACTTCTACCCCGAGTACACCGGCGTGATCGTGCAGGACGTCTTCCATCACGCGCTCTCGGCGACGACCTCGCAGGGCACGTACCAACTGGCCAAGCAGCTCGAGGGAGCGAAGGGCTTCACCCTGCTGAACCCGACACCGTTCTACGACACCGACGCGATCGCGGTCACGAACGCGACGGCGAAGAAGTACGGCCTGAAGACGATCACCGACCTGAAGAAGATCCCGACCGTCACGCTCGGAGCGCTGCCCGAGTTCAAGACGCGGAATACGGGCCTCGTCGGGCTCGAGAACATCTATGGCGTCAAGAACGTCTCGTTCGTGTCGCTGGGGAGCATCTCGCCCTACGCGGCGCTCGACTCCGGCAAGGTGCTCGCCGCTGACGTCTTCTCGACCGATCCGGTGCTCGGCCCCGGGTCGAAGTACACCGTTCTCAGCGACCCGAAGAACCTCTTCGGCTTCCAGAACGTCGCTCCGGTCGTCTCGACCTCACTTGCGACCGCGGCGGGCTCGACGTTCGCATCCGTGATCAATCAGGTCTCGTCGAAGCTGACGCAGAGCGCGATCGTTGCCCTGAACAAGGCGGTCGAGGTCGACAAGCAGTCGCCCGCGGCCGTTGCCAAGGCCTTCCTGCAGGCAAACGGCCTGCTCACCTAGCTCCTCCCCAGAGAGCCGTATCGGCGGAGGGCCTTCGACGGCGCCCTCCGCCGATGCGCGTTACTCCCAGACGTCCGGGCTCGACGTGATCTTCTTGACCGCAGCTGGCAGCTTGTCTGCGGCGAGATCGGCAAGCGTGACCTGCTCGAGGATCGTCCGGACGTTGGCGCGCAGCGCGACCCAGACCTCGCGGAGCGGTTTCGCCGCCGGCGCGTAATCGACTGCCGGGGGACGGACGCCGCGAACGGTGGCGAGCGGGCCGCTGACCGCCCGGACGACATCGGCGACTGTGATCTCGGCAGCCGGCCGGGCGAGCCGAAAGCCGCCTTCACGCCCGCGTTGGGCTTCTACGATCTCGGCGTGGCGAAGCTCGACCAGGATGTTCTGGAGGAACGCCGTCGGGATGCTCTGCGCCTCGGCGATCTGCTCGCGCTTCAACGGGCCGCCGTTCGCGATTGCCAGCTCGAGCGTCGCCCGGACGGCGTAGTCCTCCTTCGCTGAGATTCGCATCGGCGCATTCTCGCCTAGACGGGCGTCAGCGGTAGCGCGGTAGCTCGACCGTGAACGTCGAGCCCGCGTCCGGGCGCGAGACGACGCTGATCTTCCCGCCCATCTGCTCCACGAGCCCGCGGGAGATGTAGAGACCGAGACCCGAGCCGCCGATCCCGCGAGTCAGCGCCGGATCGAGCCGGGAGAACTTGTCGAAGATTCGCGCCTGGGCGGACGGCGGGATGCCGATCCCCTCGTCTCGAACGTCGATCCGCACGTGCTTCGGCCCGTCGGTCAGCTGGAGCGAGATCGTGCCGCCTGCGGGTGAGTACTTGACGGCGTTTCCGACCAGGTTCGAGATCACCTGGCGGATCCGTTCGGCGTCGCAGTCGACCGGTTTCATCGTCTGCGGCGCGTCGAGCACCAGCATGATCGAGTCCGGCTTCGTCAGCTCGTGGGCACGGAAGACGCTCTCGCAGACGGCCCGAAGATCGCAGTGATCCGTGGCGAGCAACTCCTCGCCGCGGTCGAGCTGCGCCGTGGTCAGGATCTGCTCGACGAGCCGCGCCAGCCGCTCGGATTCCGACTCGACGATCTCGAGCAGGCTCTGCTTCGTCTCGGCCGTGAGCTCGATGTCCTCGCGGCGGAGGGTTTGCGCAGCGCCGAAGATCGCGGTGATCGGCGTGCGCAGCTCATGAGCGGCGGTCGCGACAAAGTCGGTGCGCGCCTGTTCGAGCGCGTGCGCGTCGGTGACATCCCGGAGCACGAGCACCCGGCCTTCCGGAAATTCGGTCTGGGACACCGCGTACCAGCGCTCCTCGTCCTCGACCATCAGCGGCACGACGGTTGCGTCGGTCTCGCCTGCGGCCTCCTTCACCGTCGCGAACTCGGTGATCACGCCGGCAGCAGGCTGGCCGAGGACGTTGCCGTTGGCCCTCCCGACCAGCGGCTCGGCTCCGTGATTCCAGTACCGCACGCGGTCGTGGTCGTCGAGCAGGACGACGGCCTCGCCGACATGCGCAAGTGCCTGCGCGGCATTCGCGCCGAGCTCCGCGCGCTCACGGGCGTCGAGCTCTTGCCGGTAGAGGCGCTCGAGCCGGCGGGGCAGGAAATAGAGGAGGCCGAGCCCGATCGCGGCGGCCAGCGACCCGGCGACGATCAGGAACGTCTCGGTTCGCACGTAGGTCCGCCGCTGTTTCACGTGCTCCTGCGCGACGATCTGGCTGATGTGGTTTCCGAGCGCGGTGTTCGCGAGCCGGAGATGATCGAAGAGCGCGTCTTCGGCCAGGAGGTTGTGGTACGCCTGGGCATGGTTTTTCGCATTGCGCCGGACGAGCGCGACCTGTGAATTGAAGAAGCTCGCCAACGCGCTGCCCTTGTCGTGGACGTCACTGATCTCTTTCTTCAGCTCCGGGTGGGTCTGCTCGGCGGCGACGAGCGAAGCCAGGTCATTTGACGCCGACCCCTGCGCGCTCGCGAAGGGCTCGAGGTTCGCGGTGGCAGCGGTCGTGATGTAGGCGCGAACCGCGGAGTCCTCGTTCGCGAGCTGGAACGACAGATCGCGTGAAACCGCGCGGAGCGGCGCAGCCTCCGCGGTATAGGTCTCCTCGCCGGTCGTGTAGAGCCGGTCGGCGGCATAGAAGGCGACGGCCACGAGCGCCACCAGAAGGGCAAGCACAGCGGCCAACCCGGTCTGGGCCTGGCGCTTCGCGTGAAGTGCGCGATCCTGCTCAGCCGGGATCGCCGCCGGTGCGGTGCCCGCAGCGGATTCGGAGCTTCCCGAGGCAATCGTGCTTGCGGTCACGAATGCCATCGTATTCGAGGGCTGCGGTTACCCTTGAGAACGCGCGGATGTGGCGAAATTGGTAGACGCGCCGGGTTTAGGTCCCGGTGGGCTTCGGCTCTTGGAGGTTCAAGTCCTCTCATCCGCACCTAACACAGGGGAGCCACTCAGATTCTCCCCCCGTGTGCCACCCTCTCCGACACGTCGCGGCTCGCTCTGGGCGAGCACGGGCGACGCCCTAGGGCAGGAACGTCGTGTAGCTGTCGACCGGGTCGCGGTCCTTCGGCTTCGGGTCTCCGGTTCCGTGGCCGAGGTGGATGAGCGCGACGAAATGCTCGTCGGCCTCCATCCCGACGGCGGCCTGGCCCTCCGGGGTTTCGAGCAGCTTCGGGGTGCGCCAGTACGAGGCATAGCCTCGACCCTGGGCTGCCAGGAGGACGATGTAGACGGCGCAGGCAGTGGCCAGGATGTCCTCCTGGTTCTGGTGCTCGTCGCCCGTGAGCTTTGCGCTCGCGACGATCAGCGTCGGCGCCCGGCCGAGCTTCTCAGCCTCGTTCGGCCCGCCCGCCGCGACGAGCTTCGCGAACGTCTCTGGGCCCAGCACCCGGAAGCGCCACGGCTGGGTCAAGTGATGGTTCGGAGCCCAGCGCGCCAGCTCGAGCAGCGCTTCGATCGCGGGGCGGTCGAGCGGCTCGGCCTCGAAAGCCTTAGTCGTCCGCCGCGTCCGGATTGCTGTTTCGATGTCCATGCGCAGCCGCAACCTAGCGAGAGCCGAGATGCATGAGCCGGACGCGCTCTGATTCAATGGCCTGACGATGGAGACGCAGCTCGAGCAGCTCGACGGCGACCGGGTCCGACTGACGGTCGAGATCCCGGCCCACGACGTCCAACACGCGGTCGAGCATGCGGCGAACGATCTCGCGGCGAGCGTGAAAGTGCCCGGCTTCCGCAAGGGGAAGGTGCCGGTCCAGGTGCTGGTCTCGAGGCTCGGGAAGCAACGGATCTATGCGGAGGCGGTCGAGACGCACATCGGCGGTTGGTTCTGGAACGCGGCTTCCAGCTCGAACGTCCAGCCGGCCGAGCAGCCTGCGTACAACTACGAGCTGCCCGCGAACGACGAGCAGGGCTGGCAGTTCACGGCCGAGTTCGCCGTCCAGCCGAAGCCCGACCCAGCCGACTGGACCCAGTTGCAGGTGCCGAAGCTCGAGATCGAGGTTCCGCCCGAGGCCGTCCAGGAGCAGCTCGAAGCGTTGCAGCGCTCCGTGGCCGAGATCGTCCCCGCCGAGGGCCGGCCGGCACAGGACGGCGATGTGGTCGTGATCGATCTCTCGACGGAGAGCGAGGCTCAGCGCGACGTGGTCGTCGAGCTCGGTGGAGGCCAGCTGATCGAGGAGATCGAGAACGGGGTCCGCGACCTGGGCGTCGGCGAGAGCCGTGAAGTCGCCTACGAGCTCGCAGACGACCAGCAGCGCCGGGTGACCGTCACGGTCAAGGAGATCAAGGAGAAGGTGCTGACCCCGCTCGACGACAGCCTTGCTCGGGCCGCCTCGGAGTTCGACACGCTCGACGAGCTGAGCGGCGACATCGAGCGCCGGATCCGCGAGGAGCTCGACGAGGAGATCGACGCGCGCTTCCGCGCAGCCGCGGTCGACGAGCTCGTTCGCGCGACCGACGTGCGCACGACCGGGTTCGTGGTCGAGTCACGCACGCGGGAGCTGATCAACCGCTTCATCCGCTCGCTGCAGTCCCGCGGCATCGACGCGGCGACCTATCTTCAGGTGACCGGGCAGACGCCGGAGGCGCTCGAGCAGCAGCTTCGCGCCGAGGCGATGGGCTCGGTCGCCCGCGAGCTCGTGCTCGAAGCCGTGGCCGAGAAGCTTGGGATCGAGGTCAGCGACGCCGACATTCGGACCGAGCTCGAGGAGGCCGGAGAGCCGGAAGAGGCGATCGAGGACTTCTTCGCCCACGGCGGCGCCGACCGCGTTCGGAACACAATTCGAATGAAAAGAGCAGTTGACCGAATCTCTGCGGAGGTTCAGCCGATTACGGTCGAGCAAGCTGCGGAGCGAGCCGAGCAAGAAGCGGCGCGAGAGAGTATCTGGACCCCCGAGAAGGATCGGGCCGGGAAAGAGACAACGTTGTGGACCCCTGGAAGCTAAGAGACAGAGCGAAGGAGTAGTGCTGAAATGAGCCCGTTGATCCCGATGGTGGTTGAGCAGACTTCGCGTGGCGAGCGCGCGTTCGACATCTACTCGCGTCTCCTCGCCGAGCGCATCGTCTTTCTCGGAACCCCCGTCGACGATCAGATCGCGAACCTCGTGATCGCGCAGCTCCTGCACCTCGAGTCGGACGATCCCGACAAGGACATCTTCCTCTACATCAACTCGCCCGGCGGCTCGGTCTATGCCGGCCTCGCGATCTACGACACGATGCAGTTCATCAAGCCGGACGTGCAGACGATCTGCGTCGGCATCGCGATGAGCATGGGCTCGCTGCTCCTCGCCGGCGGCGCGAAGGGCAAGCGGATGTCGCTCCCGAACTCGCGCATCCTGATCCATCAGGTCTCCGGCGGCTTCCAGGGACAGGGCACGGATATCGAGATCCAGGCCCGTGAAGTGATCGGCCTGAAGCGCCGTCTCGAGGAGATCTACTCGGAGCACACGAGCAAGGACATCGAGACGATTTCGCGCGATATGGAGCGCGACTTCTTCATGAGCCCGGCCGAAGCGGTCGAGTACGGCCTCATCGACAGCGTCATCACCCACCGCGATCTTCAGAAAACGGAGGCGGCCGCCTAGCAGGGGCGGACGCATCGGAGTAGAACTCAGGCAGCCATGGCCCGGGCAAGCGAAGGAAACGAACAGCTTCTCTGCAGCTTCTGCGGCAAGTCGCAGCGGCAGGTCAAGAAACTGATTGCTGGTCCAGGGGTCTACATCTGTGACGAGTGCATCGATCTCTGCAACGAGATCATCGACGAGGAGCTCACCGCTCCCTCGACGCTCGACCTCGACAACCTGCCGAAGCCGACGGAGATCTACTCGTCGCTGAACGAGTACGTCGTCTCGCAGGAAGAGGCGAAGCGCACACTCGCTGTGGCGGTCTACAACCACTACAAGCGCGTGCAGATGGGAACCGAGGACGGCCAGGTCGAGCTGCAGAAGTCGAACATCCTGCTCCTGGGCCCGACCGGTTGCGGCAAGACGCACCTCGCCCAGACGCTCGCCCGCATCCTCAACGTCCCGTTTGCGATCGCCGACGCGACAGCGCTCACGGAAGCCGGCTACGTCGGCGAGGACGTCGAGAACATCCTCCTGAAGCTGATCCAGGCCGCCGACTTCGACATCAAGAAGGCCGAGACAGGGATCATCTACATCGACGAGGTCGACAAGGTCGCGCGCAAGGCCGACAACCCGTCGATCACGCGCGACGTCTCGGGTGAAGGCGTCCAGCAGGCGCTGCTGAAGATTCTCGAGGGCACGGTCGCCTCGGTGCCGCCGCAGGGTGGGCGCAAGCATCCGCACCAGGAGTTCCTCTCGATCGACACGACGAACGTCCTGTTCATCTGTGGTGGCGCATTTGCCGGGCTCGACAAGATCATCGCGAAGCGCATCGGCAAGAACGCGATCGGCTTTGGGCGCGACATCGCCTCGAAGCGCGACGCCGAGAGCGCCGAGCTCCTTTCGATGGTGATGCCCGAGGATCTGCTCAACTTCGGTCTGATCCCCGAGTTCATCGGCCGCCTGCCGGTCGTCTCAGCCGTGCATCAGCTGAAGCGCGAGGATCTCGTCCAGATCCTGACCGAGCCGAAGAATGCGTTGATCCGGCAGTACCAGCGCTTCTTCAACTACGACCACATCGATCTCGTGTTCACCGACGACGCGCTCTGGTCGATCGCCGACAAGGCACTGGACCGCGAAACCGGCGCCCGCGGCTTGCGCTCGATCATCGAGAACGCGCTGCTCGACGTCATGTTCGAGCTGCCATCACGCAAGGACGTCTCCAAGTGCGTGATCACGAAGGAGACGATCGAGAAGGGCCTGAAGCCCACGCTCGTCACCTCCGCCGGGAACGACATGGCCGAGCCGGACGAGCTCGCCGAAGAATCGGCCTAGCGACGCCCCTCAGTCGCCGAGTTTGATCCCAGGTCGCCGGGCTGCGACTGCGGCATCCGGCCGACGCCAGACTCCGAGGCTCAGCTCGAAGCCGTGAAGGCGCGGTCTCTCGTCGGGACGCAACGATCGATCGACAAGTCGTCGAATCAGTTCAGCCATCGAGACGCTCGTCCGATTCGCCTCATCCGTGAGCACCGTGTACTGCCGGTCGGTGAGCCAGATCTGAAGTCGGTGCGCCATCGACGTAGATGTACCTCTACGTCGGAGGCCTCCGGGTGACAACTCTGCAACGTTTTCTCCCCAGGGTGCGAGTGGGGCGGTTGGCGATTCTGGTTCGAGCGCCCGCGTAGGATGGTCGGTCTCATGGACCCCCGCTACGACCCGCATGGCGTCGAGGAACGCTGGCAGAAGACCTGGGAAGAGGAGGGTCTGTACAAGGCCGGCGCCGGTGCGCGCTCCGACGAGACGTTCGTGATCTGCGTCCCGCCGCCGAACGTGACCGGCGAGCTGCACATGGGCCACGCGCTGAACGGCTCGATGCAGGACTGCCTGATCCGGTGGCACCGGATGCGCGGCTTCGACACGCTCTGGCAGCCCGGCTATGACCATGCCGGGATCTCGACGCAGAACGTGGTCGAGAAGCAGCTGATCGCCGAGGGAACGTCGCGCCAGGAGATCGGCCGCGAGGCCTTCCTCGAGCGCACCTGGGAGTGGCTCGACAAGACGGGCCGCACGATCATGGGCCAGTTCCGGCGGCTCGGCTCCTCGCTCGACTACTCGCGCGAGCGCTTCACGATGGACGAGGGCTACGTCGAGTCGGTGATGACCTACTTCGTGCGTCTCTGGGAGCAGGGCTGGATCTACCGCGCGAACCGCATCGTGAACTGGTGTCCCTACCATCAGACCGCGCTCTCCGACCTCGAGGTGGAGCACGTCGAGATGGACGACGCGCTGACCTACGCGCGCTACCCCTTCGCTGACGGGTCGGGCTCGATCACGATCGCCACGGTGCGGCCCGCGACGATCCTCGCCGATGTCGCCGTGGCGGTTCATCCAGACGACCCGCGCTACAAGGATGCGATCGGCAAGCAGGTCGTGGTGCCGGTGGTGGGCCGGCGCGTGCCGGTGATCGCCGATGCGCGAGTCGAGCCTGACTTCGGCTCGGGAGCGCTGAAGATCACGCCCGGGCACGATCCGACGGACTTCGAGATCGGCCGCGACCACGGTCTCGAGACGCTGACCGTGATCGGCCCGGACGGCCGGATGACCGCGCCGGGCTTCGAAGGCCTCGACCAGAAGGAGGCTGACGACCGCGTTGTCGCCTGGCTGAAGGAGCACGACCAGCTCGAGAAGCGCGAGAGCCTGCGTCACTCGGTGGGAACGTGCGAACGCTGCCATTCGCGGATCGAGCCGCTCGTCTCGCCGCAGTGGTGGTGCCGCATGGACGAGCTCGCCGCTCCGGCGATTGCGGCGCTCGAGACCCGGAAGGTCCAGTACCACCCCGAGAGCCAGCATCGGTTTGCGATCGACTCGCTGGTGAGCGCTCCGGACTGGTGCGTCTCGCGGCAGCTGTGGTGGGGCCATCAGATCCCGATCTGGACGTGCCCGGACGGGCACCGGACGTGCGCCTGGCCGCCTCCCACGAGCTGCGCCGAATGCGGCACCGGCGAGCTGATCCGCGAGACCGACGTGCTCGACACGTGGTTCTCGTCGGCGCTCTGGCCGTTCGCGACGCTTGGCTGGCCGGCGGAGACACCCGAGCTGGAGCGCTACTACCCCGGCAACGTCAACACGACCGCGCGCGAGATCATCCGCCTCTGGGAGAACCGGATGATCTTCTCGGGCCTCTTCCTCGTCGGGGACATCCCGTTCACCGACGTGATCATCAACTCGACGGTCCTCGCAGTCGACGGCAGGCGGATGTCGAAGAGCCTCGGCACCGGGATCGATCCGTTGGAGGCCGTCGACAGGCACGGCGCGGATGCGGTGCGCTACGGCCTCCTTCGCATCTCCTCGACGCAGGACGTTCGCTTCAGCTGGGACAAGATCGCCGAAGGCGCCAAGCTCGCGAACAAGCTCTGGAACGTCGCGCGCCTGATCCTCCAGAAGGCCGAGGGAATCGAGCCGACGCTGCGCCCGAGCGCGCTCGAGGAGCAGTGGATCGTGCGCAGGATCGAGGACACGCGCGCCGAGATCGACGAGCTCCTGCCGGTCTTCGACTTCGCGCACGTCGCCGACGCGCTCTACCACCTGACGTTCGACGACTTCTGCGACTGGTACGCCGAGGCGATCAAGCCGCGGCTGTACGACGGCGACGAAGCGGCGATCGCGACCGCGCTGGCAGCACTCGAGCATCTACTCGCGCTGCTCCACCCGGTGATGCCGCACGTGACCGAGGAGATCTGGTCGCAGTTCCACGAGACGCGCCTGATCGTCTCCTCCTGGCCCGAGGAGCTTCCGACCGGTGTCGAGGCAGACGCGCTCGCACGCGTGCAGGAAGCGGCGGCGATCTTCCGCCGCTCGGGTGTGGCGCCGGCGTTGGAGGGGAACGAGAAGCGGATCTTCGACGCCGTCGTGAAGCCGGAGCGCGCGAAGGCGAACGGCGACGCCGAGGCCGAGCGCGAGCGCTTGCGCAAGGAGATCGCCCGAGGCGAGGCGATGCTGTCGAACGAGCGCTTCGTCCAGAACGCAGCGACCGACATCGTCGCCGCGGAGCGCGAGAAGCTCGAGCGCTACCGCCGCGAGCTCGATGCAATCTCGGATTAGTCACAAAGCTGTCACGGTGTCTGACACCGAGACAGTCTTCGGAAGAGGCGAATTGCAGGGGTTTTTGTTCGCCTGCCACTCGTTTGTGACGCTGCTGTGAGGCTTTCGTAACTGTGTCTGACACCGAGACAGGGCTGGAATGGCTTGCATCGCTTTCTCCGTGGCCGAAGGAGTTCGGGCTCGGGCGGATGCAGGCGCTGCTCACGGACCTCGGCGAACCTCAACGCCGCTACCCCGCCGTTCACGTTGTCGGAACGAACGGCAAGACCTCGACCACGCTGATGACCGCGGCGCTCCTGCACGCCGAAGGGCTGCACACCGGCGCGTACATCTCGCCGCATGTTCGCGGCTGGGCGGAACGGATCCAGATCGACGGCGAGCATGCCGACCTCGAGCAGGCGCTCGAGCGGATTGCGCCGTACGCGGAAGGCGCAACGCAGTTCGAGGTGCTGACGGCGGCGGCGCTCGCCGAATTCGCGGCGCAGAACGTCGACGTCGCGGTTGTGGAGGCGGGCCTGGGCGGCCGGCACGATGCCACGAACGTGCTCGATGCCGGAGTCGTCGTCCTGACGAACGTCTCGCTCGAGCACACCGAGGTGCTTGGGGCGACCCGTGAGGCGATCGCCGCCGAGAAGCTCGCCGTCATTGCGCCGGGAGCGACCGTGATCCTCGGCGAGCCGGAATGGGAGGAGGCCGCCCGCTCGGCCGGAGCCGGACTGGTCGAGGTGCGCTCCGGCTCGAACCTTGGGCTCGCTGTCGCCGCCGCGGAGGCTTTTCTCGGACGTCCGGTCGATCCGGGCGCCGCCGAGGACGTGCGCGTTCCCGGTCGCCTTGAACGCAGGAGCGAACAGCCGCTCGAGATCTGGGACGGCGCCCACAACCTGGCGGGGGTCGGCTATCTGCTCCCGCGCCTGCCCGCGCGCGACTTCACGATCGTCGCCTCGATCCTCGCCGACAAGGACCCGGATTCGATGCTTGCGGCACTCAGGGCGACCGGCTCGAGATTCGTCGCAACCCAGTCCTCGAACGCGCGCGCGCTCTCCGCCGACGCGCTCGCCGACCATGCGCGCGCGCGTTTTGACAGTGTGGAAGCCATTTCCGACCCCCAGGCGGCTCTTGAGCGGGCACGCGAGCTCGCCGGTCCCGACGGTGCGGTTCTGGTGACAGGCTCGCTCTATCTCCTTGCCGATCTTTCGATCGAGGCATAGAACCCGTACCATGTTTCGCGTCCGTGAGCGTCTCAGCGTCTTCGCCTTTGCCGCGTTCCTGCTCGCACTCTTCGTCGGGCTGGCGTTCGCGGCGGGCTGGGCCGTAGGAAGGTTCCTGTTGTGATCTGGAGCGTCTTTGGCGGGATCCACAACTTCTTCCAGTCGGCCACCTGGACGGTGGTCAGGACGGTCAGCGTCGTCTTCCTGCTGGTGGTCTGGGGAGCGACGATCTACTGGGTGCACAAGGACGCAAAGCGGCGGATCACGAACAAGTGGCTGATCGGCGTTTCGACCGTGCTCGGCGCGATTCCGCCGTTCCTGGGGCCGCTCGTCTACATGCTCTTTCGCCCGCCCGAGTACCTCGAAGACGTACGCGAGCGAGAGCTCGAGATCAAGGCGATCGAGCAGCGGCTTGGCGCGCAAGCCTGTCCGGTGTGTCGCGCCGAGGTCTCCGATGAGTTCCTCGTCTGCCCCGTTTGCACGACGAAGCTCAGGCAGGCGTGCACGAGCTGCGCGCGTCCGCTCGAGCAGAGCTGGCAGATCTGTCCGTATTGCGAGACGCCGATCGAGGCCGAGGACGGGCCCGTCGCGGTGATCCCGCGACCGGCTCCCCGCCGGAGCTCCGTCAACCCCGGCTAAGCTGCCCGCCGCATGGCTGTTCAACAGACCCTGATCCTCGCGAAGCCCGACGCGGTCGAGCGGAACCTCTCCGGGGAGATCCTGGCCCGGTTCGAGCGGCGCGGCCTGAAGGTCCGCGCGGCGCAGCTCGTGGTTGCCTCCCGTGAGCTCGGCTCGGCGCACTACGCCGAGCACAGCGAGAAGCCGTTCTTCGGCGAGCTGGTCGACTTCATCACGTCCGGCCCGACGCTCGCCTTCGTGCTCGAGGGCGAAGGGGCAATCGCGACCGCCCGCAAGACGATCGGCGCGACGAACCCCGCCGAGGCCGATCCAGGCTCGCTGCGCGGCGAGTTCGCGCTCGCGATGCCGAACAACCTCGTGCATGGCTCGGATTCACCGGAGTCGGCCGAGCGCGAGATCGCGCTCTGGTTCCCCGCCGGGCTTGTCTGACGTCGCACGAAACCGCGCGTACTGGGACGGAGCATCGGAGGAGTACCAGCGGCGGCACGCCGAGCGGATCACGCATCCCGACACGAGGTGGGGCATGTGGCAGATACCGGACGCCGAGCTCGGCGTCCTCGATGACGTCGCAGGGCTGGACGTGCTC
Source organism: Gaiellaceae bacterium (assembly GCA_035550275.1). Lineage (GTDB taxonomy): Bacteria > Actinomycetota > Thermoleophilia > Gaiellales > Gaiellaceae > PALSA-600. The sequence goes on from DASZPQ010000052.1 coordinate 18,578, forward strand.
GAGCTTGGCTGCGGCGCCGGCCAGTTTGGACTGACCCTCGCAAGCAGGGGCGCCCGGGTGATCGGCCTCGATGTCTCCGAGAAGCAGCTCGACGGCGCGCGGGCGAACGGCGTCGACTTTCCCCTGGTGCTCGGGAGCGCGGATGCAGCGCCGTTTTCGGAT
>DASZPQ010000053.1:0-16491 GCA_035550275.1 Gaiellaceae bacterium
CGGATGCGTCGTATGACCAATCGTCACCTGACGCTCCTGCATCACCTCCAACAACGCCGACTGCACCTTCGCCGGCGCACGGTTGATCTCATCCGCCAGCAGGAAGTTGCAGAACACCGGGCCAAGCTCCGTATCGAAGTCCGAATGATCGGGACGGAACACGCGGGTTCCGACGAGGTCGCTCGGAACAAGATCCGGCGTGAACTGGACGCGCTGGAACGTGCCACCCAGCACCGAAGCAGTGCTCTTGATCGTCAACGTCTTCGCAAGCCCGGGAACGCCTTCGATCAACAGATGGCCACCAGCAAGCAGGCAGACGAGCACCCGCTCCAACATGACCTCCTGCCCGGCAATCACACGCCGAACTTCGAACAGTGCCTCCTCGAGCTTGTTTAGGAGCTCATCGGGCGGGGAATCTTGCTGGTCGGCCATCAACTCTCCCTCGTGCTCGTTCGGACAAGGTAGACCGCGCCCATGAACGCGGCCTAAGAAAAATACGGTGCCTGCGGGTCGCTCGGGTTTGCGCCTGAGTCGACCGAGGGCGATCTTATCGCGAAGAAACGGGCGTGACGCGAGAACCGTATGCAGATGGGGATATACGGGGCGGCCCATCATGCCCGTTGGCGGCCCGTTCGACAATCGGATCGGGCCGGAGAATGAGCGTCTCGCTCGGTGCCTGAGTCAGCATCCAGGCCAGATCCTTCGGCGTGAAACCGGGCGCCCTGCCGACCGGAGCGGGCACGACGATGCGGTCGAACTGCTCGGCGGCCCAGAGCCGCTGCAAGGCGTGAATCGGGCTGCGCCCGCTTTCGACCCGCGCGTCAACCGGAACGCCGGCGCGAAGAGCCGCGTGCTCGACGGCCTCGAGCAGCGGCATCGCGACGCCGACCTGCTGGCCCATCGGAGCATCCGCACTGAACTCGAACGGGACGACGATCAGGTAGGCCGGGACGAGCGTGGCTTCCTCGGCATGGGCAATTCGAATTGCAGCATCGAGCACCGTCGGATCGAGCGCGCCGCCCGTGAACGGGACGAGAATCCGCTTGGTGCTGATCGCAGTTCGAGCCCTAGGGCGATGCCGGCGCATCGCGACGAGCGCGACAATCAGCGCCGCGGCCAGCGCGACGATCAGGATCGGCTGGATCACTCGCGAGCCTCCTCTCGCAGCGCGCGGTCCGCGACAACGCGGATGTCGATCCCCGGCAGCTCACGCACGAGCCTCGAGACAAGCGAGCCATGGAAGATCTCCGTTCGCCGGGACTCGTCGGGCGTGCCGAGGAACACATACGTCGACCCTCGCTCGCGAGCGAACTCCTTGACGGTCTCGACGAGGTTTTGCCCCTCGCGCTCGACGAAGTGGGTGCCGAGGATGCTCGCCAGACGGCGCAACGCCGCCAGGGAGACCGTCTCCTCGTCGCTCAACTCCTGGCCAGGTCGACGCACCCAGAGGGCGTCGAGCTCAGAGCTGAAGCGCTGCGCCGATCGCCACGCCCGGCGCAGGAGACGCTGCGAGCGCGGCTCCGGCGTGACCAGGGCGAGGATCCGCTCGGCGACCGCGTACTGGCTGAGCGGATCGAGCACCACGAGATTGCGGCGCGCCCCGACATCCTCGGCGAGCTCGCGCAGCACGAGCTCACGCAGCGCAGCGAGATTGTCGAGCCGGAAGAAGTTCTGCAGCGCGACCTCCGCGCGGTCGGGCGCGTAGACCTTCCCGGCACGGAGTCGGTCCTGCAGCGCCTCGGGCGTGAGGTCGACGAGCACCACCTCGTCCGCCTCGTCGAGGATCCGGTCCGGAAACGTCTCCCGTACGCGGACGCCGGTGATCTCGAAGATCGCATCGTTCAGGCTCTCGAGATGCTGGACGTTGACCGTTGAGTTGACGTCGATCCCCGCGGCGAGGATCTCCTCGATGTCCTCGTAGCGCTTCGCATGGCGCTGCTCCGGCCCGTTCGTGTGAGCCAGCTCGTCGATCAGGGCCAACTCGGGCTTGCGCGCGAGGACCGCATCGATATCCATCTCCTGGAGCTCGATGCCGCCGCGGCTCCGCAGGCGAGGCAGCTCCGGCAGCCCCTGTGCGAGCGCCGAGGTTTCGGGCCGGTCGTGGGGCTCCAGGTAGCCGATCACAACGTCGCGCCCCTCACGAAGAGCCTGCTGCCCCTCCTGGAGCATGCGGTAGGTCTTACCGACTCCTGCGGCCATCCCGAGCAGGATCCGGTAGTTCCCGCGCGTTCTAGGCTCCGAGCACGTTGTGGACGAGCAGATCGATCAGCTTGATCCCGACGAAGGGGAGGATCACGCCGCCTGCCCCGTAGATCAGCAGGTTGCGGCGAAGCAGTGCGGTCGCCCCGATCGCGCGGTACTTCACACCCTTCAGAGCCAGCGGGACCAGGGCCGGAATGATCAAGGCGTTGAAGATGATCGCAGAGATGATCGCGCTCTTCGGATCGCCCAGATGCATCACGTTCAGGGAGTTCAGGGGCCCGCGCTTGCCCGGTGTCGTGGCATAGGTGAACGCGAACATGGCCGGCAGAATCGCGAAGTACTTCGCCACGTCGTTGGCGATCGAGAAGGTGGTCAGCGCGCCGCGCGTGATCAGCAGCTGCTTGCCGACCTCGACGATCTCGATCAGCTTCGTCGGGTTGGAGTCGAGGTCGACCATGTTGCCGGCCTCTTTCGCCGCTGACGTGCCCGTGTTCATGGCCACGCCGACGTCGGCCTGAGCAAGCGCCGGCGCGTCGTTCGTGCCGTCGCCGGTCATCGCGACCATGCGGCCCTTCGCCTGCTCTTCCTTGATCAGCGCCATCTTCGTCTCCGGCGTCGCCTCGGCCAGGAAGTCATCCACCCCTGCCTCTTCGGCGATCACCGCGGCGGTGACGCGGTTGTCGCCGGTGATCATCACGGTGCGGATGCCCATGCGGCGCAGCTCGTCGAAGCGCTCGCGCATGCCGCCCTTGACGATGTCCTTCAGGTGGATGACGCCGAGCACGAAGTTGTCCTGAGCGACCACGAGCGGGGTGCCGCCGGCGCGGGCGATCTTGTCGACCTCCTCGTCGAGGCGCGGCGGAATGCGGCCGCCCTGCTCCTCGACCCAGTGCTTGACCGCCTCGGCAGCGCCTTTGCGCAGCTTCTTGCCATCGATGTCGACGCCGCTCATTCGGGTCGTTGCCGAGAAGGGGATGAACGTCGCCTCGTGCTCGGAGAGCTCGCGGCCGCGCAGGCCGTACTGCTCCTTCGCGAGCACGACGATCGAGCGGCCTTCGGGCGTCTCGTCGGCGAGCGAGGAGAGCTGCGCAACCTCGGCCAGCTCTGCGATCGGCACACCGTCGACCGGGACGAACTCCGACGCCTGGCGGTTGCCGAGCGTGATCGTGCCGGTCTTGTCGAGCAGCAGCACGTCGACGTCTCCCGAAGCTTCAACGGCCCGGCCCGACATCGCGAGCACGTTCCGCTGGACGAGCCGGTCCATTCCTGCGATTCCGATCGCCGAGAGCAGCGCGCCGATCGTGGTCGGGATCAGTGCGACCAGCAGGGCGATCAGGACCGTCTGCGACGTGGGAGTTCCGGCGTAGATCGCGAACGGACGCAAGGTGACCACGGCAGCGACAAAGGTGATCGTCAGCCCGGCGAGCAGGATGTTCAGCGCGATCTCGTTCGGCGTCTTGCGCCGCTCTGCGCCCTCGACAAGCGCGATCATCCGGTCGAGGAACGATTTTCCCGGCTCCTGCGTGACCTGGATCACGAGCTGGTCGGAAAGCAGCCGCGTTCCGCCCGTGACGGCCGAACGGTCTCCGCCGGCCTCACGGATCACAGGCGCAGACTCGCCGGTGATCGCCGATTCGTCGACCGAACCGACGCCTTCGATGATCTCGCCGTCCGCCGGGATGACGTCACCGGCCACGACGACGACGATGTCGCCGCGCTGAAGGTCGGCTGCCGGCACGCTCTCGAAGACACCGCTGTCGAGCCGCCGCTGCGCAAGGGTCGTCGTGCGCGTCGCGCGGAGCGCATTTGCCTGGGCCTTCCCGCGGCCCTCGGCGATCGCCTCGGCGAAGTTTGCGAAGAGCACCGTCAGCCAGAGCCACACTGCGATCACGCCGACGAACCAGAGCGAGCCCGTGTGGCCTCGCGCAACCTCCAGCACGAAGATCCCCGTCGTGATCACGCTTCCGAGCTCGACGATGAACATGACCGGGTTCTTGAGCTGAAGCCGCGGATCGAGCTTCGGGAACGAGTCCTTGACAGCAGCGAGCGCGAGCTCGCCCGAGAAGATGCTTGCCGACTGCCGGGCCATTACTGCGTACCACTCTCCTTGTCGAGTGCGAGGTTCAGCTCGAGCACGTTCACGCCAGGCTCACCGAAGAAGTCCCATGAGCGCCCGACCGTGTTCTGCTTGATCAGCTCTTCCACGGTCGCCAGCGGGAGCTTGCGGACGGCAGCGACACGATGAGCCTGTAGCTGCGCGTTGGCAGGTGAGATGTCGGGGTCGATGCCCGAGGCCGAGGTCGTGACCGCGTCGACCGGGATGTCCCCGATCGTGAGGCCCGGGTTGTAGGGGCTCTCGAGCTTCAGGATCGCGGCCGCCGCTGCCTTCACGTTCTTCGCCAGGTCGGGGTTCGTCGGTCCGAGGTTCGCGAAGGTCGTCGCACCGGCGTTATACGCGGGCGCGGTCGCGGACGGGCGCTCGTGGAAGTACTTGGCGCTCGTGAAATCCTGCGCGGCGAGCTTCGAGCCGACGACGGTGCCGTTGACCTTGATCAGGCTTCCCTGCGCCTGGCCCTTGAACGCGACCTGCGCAAAGCCCGTCATGACGAGCGGATAGGCGAAGCCGAAGACCAGCGTGATCACGACGATCACGATCACCGAGCTGACGACGTTCTTCATCAGTGGGTCAGCCCTTCGACGATCGGGCCGAGTGTCAGGGCCGGGACGATCATCAGGCCGGCCGTCAGCACGATCACGCCGACGAGCAGGACGACGAAGGTCGGGCCGTCGGTGCGGAAGGTTCCGGCCGAGGCGGGGACGATCTTCTTCTTCGCCAGGGCGCCTGCAAGAGCGAGCGCCGCGAACATCGGCACGAATCGTCCGAGCAGCATTGCGATCGTGCCGAAATCGGCGCTGAAGTTCGTCAGGCCAAAGCCGGCGAAGGCGCTGCCATTGTTGTTGCTCTGCGAGTCGTAGGCGTAGAGGGTCTCGGTGAAGCCATGGACGCCGCTGTTGAACACCGAGGCGAGCCCGCTCTTCGTGACGATCGAGAGCGCCGCGAGCGTGAGCACCATGGTGGGCACGAAGAGCGCCCCGAGCGCGGCGTATTTGATCTCGCGCGCCTCGATCTTCTTCCCGAGCCATTCGGGCGTCCGCCCGACCATCAGGCCGGCGACGAAGACGGCGATGACGATGTAGAAGAACATGCCGTAGAGCCCCGAGCCGACGCCGCCGAAGATCACCTCGCCGAGGAAGAGGTTGACCAGGGGCACAGCTCCGCCAGCGGCAGTTTCACCGTCGAAGCCTGCGTTCACCGATCCGTTCGAGGCGTCGCTCGTCGCCGTCGTCCAGACGGACGAGTCGGCCTGGCCGAAGCGGACTTCCTTGTCGGTCATGTTGCCGCCGCTCTGGCCGTGGCCCTGCGTGATGTTCACGCCTGACGAGCGGAGGACCTGGGAGCCGTGCTGCTCGGCGGTCAGGTTGACGGCGACGCCGATCGCGAAGACGGTGAACATCGCCGCGAACACCGCCCACGAATGGCGTCGAGCCAGCACCATCTTCCCGAACATGAAGACCTCGGCCGCCGGGATCAGGAGGATCGCCAGCATCTCGATGAAGTTCGAGAGGCCGGTCGGGTTCTCGAACGGGACGGCAGAGTTCGAGTTGTAGAAGCCGCCGCCGTTCGTCCCGAGCTGCTTGATCGCAATCTGCGAGCCGACCGGGCCGCGCGCGATCGTCTGGTGCGCGCCCTGGAGAGTCGTTGCGGTTGCGTGCGCGTCGAGTGTCTGGGGCACGCCCTGCCAGATCAGCAGAGCGGCGACCACGATCGAGAGCGGCAGCAGCAGGTAGACGAGCGTGCGATAGAGGTCGACCCAGAGGTTGCCGATCGTCCCCGCCGACCGGCGCGCGAGACCGCGGATCACTGCAGCGAGCACGGCGATTCCGATCGCGGCCGAGACGAAGTTCTGCACCGCCAACCCGGCCATCTGGGTCAGGTACGACATCGTGTACTCGCCGCCGTAGAACTGCCAGTTCGTGTTCGTGATGAAGCTGGCGGCCGTGTTCAGCGACAGGTGCGCCGGCACCCCTTTCATCTTGTCGGGGTTCAGGAAGAGATGCCCCTGCAGGCGCAGGATCGCGTAGAGGACGGCCCAGAAGAGGACGCTGAAGATGAGCACGGTCTTGCCGTAGCCCTTCCAGTCCTGCTCCCGGTTCGGGTCGGTGCGCACGAGCTTGTAGAAGCCGTTCTCGATCCCGCCGAGGAGCTTCCCGGCAGGGCGCGGATTCGTGTAGACCCGCGCCATCCACAGCCCGAGCGGATACCCGAGCACGACGAGCGCGACTGCGTAGAAGATGATCTGAGAGATCCCCTGCCCGCTCACTTAGAACCTCTCCCCGCGGAAGAGCGCGTAGACGAGGTACCCGAGCACGAGCAGCGAGACGACGAGCCCAAAAACGTCGGAGGCAGCCATCAGACGCGGTCCAGAATCCAGAGGAGCGCGTAGACGAATGCGAAACACGCGGCGGCGATACCGATCGCGGCAAGGTCGTACATCAGCGCTGCCCGCCTCTCACACGCTTCGCGACCAATCCGTCGCGATAGGCGAGCAGGATCCGGAGCGAACCGATCAGGACGCATCCAGACACGAGCGCAAATGCGAGCCCCGCCGGCAGGAACGTCGACGTCGCACCGGCGACGAGGAGTACCGCCAGCAGAACGAACGGAAGCGCAGCCTGACGAGGCCCGCTCTCGACGAGGTTCGTGCCATTCCGGTGCCTGACCACATTCACTGGCTCGAAGGTAAACCGCGCGTTCTGAAGCGGGGCTGAAGATCGCGGCTCCCCGTCTGAAGAAACCCTGAAGATGGTTTTTGGGTCTACAGGCTCAGATCCGCGTCAGCTCAACGACAACGAACACGAGGTACAGCGCGATCAGTGTGGCGCCTCCCAAGCGCCCGATCCCTCGACGGCGCGCCAGGAAGCCGAGGCTGGCGAACGTCAGCAAAGCGAGCCAAACCAGGTCGAACTTCGCCTCATTGGTGAGCGCCGCGACCGTCACGAACAGTGCGGGCAGCACGAGGCCGGCGGCGAGGTTGATCGTGTTGCTGTTCAGCGTCTCGCTCACAAGCGCCGCCCCCCGGTCTGCGAGGCCGAGGCGGAGCGCGGTGAATGCGTTCGGAATGCTCGTCAACGGGGCGAGCACGAGCACCCCGATCGCGACCTGAGACGCATGCCATTGCTCGGCGAGCGCCAGCGCAGCCTTCACGAGCCCGAAGCTGCCGGCAACGATCAGAACGACCGCGACCGGAATCCAGGCCACTGTGCTCCGGATGCTTTCCGTCGTCTCGACGGGAAGATGCTCGGGCTCACGCTCGCCAAGGGCGCGACCGAGGCCCGCGCGGAGCCCTCGCGGCAGCGGCAGCGCCAGCTCAGCAACGTCCCGGCCGCGGATGAGCAGAAAGACGTAGGGAACGAAAATCGCCGCGAGCAGGAGGACCGCGGCCGGCGAAGGGAGATATCCCGCGAGGAGGCCGGCGGCCACCAGCAGCACGAGCAGGCCGACGCTGGCTTCGAGGAGGAGCGACTCGCGGCGGAGCCGGACGTTGCCTGCGAGCACGGCCGTCAGCCCGATCATGGCGGCGAGATTGAAGACGTTCGATCCGACGAGGACGCCGAGGCTCGCCCCGTTTGCTCCCTCACCGAGCGCTACGAGCGCTGAGACGATCTCGGGCGCGTCCGCAGCAACTGCCGTGAGCAACCCGAGCAGCGCTTCAGGCAGACCGAGGTGTACCCCAAGAGTGTCGAGACGGCGCGCGAAGGACGCAGAGGCGGCAAGCGTCACGACGAGCGAGCCGAAGAAGACCGGCAGCGCGATACTCGGCGCCATTAGAGGAGCCGGCCGGGCGGGGGCACGTCAGGGGAATGGAGCGTGAGAGACGAAGGCATGCGGCGGCTGTCGCCGACCAGTCTTCCCGGCACACCTCAGACGCGCGGACCGTACCAGCGCGAGGCTGCCGACGTGCGCGCGCTGTGCTCTCGTTAGTGTCCGAGCCCCTCGACGATCGGGCCGAGCGTCAAGGCCGCAGCAGCATCGGGCCCGCGATCAGGACGATCACTCCGATGAGCAACACCGTGAACGTCGCCCCATCCGTCCGGAAGGTTCCGGCGCTTGGGGGGTGCGCTCTTCTTCGTCCCGAGCGACCCCGCCAGGGCGAGCGCGGCGACAAGCGGCACATAGCGTCCCAGCGTCATCGCGACCGCGCCGAGTTGCATCGCGAAGTGGGTAGACGAGCGAGCGATAGAGATCGACCCAGAAGTTGCCGAGCTCGTTCCGCGAGCGGCGAGCGAAGCCGCGCAGGACGCGGCAAGCACCGCCATGCCGACGGCGGCCGTCACGAATATCTGGACGGCGATCGCAGCCATCTGAGCGAGATACGACAACGTCGACTCTCCGCCATTGAACTGCTCGTCACGTACAGCAGCGCGGTGCGGACCGCACTGAACACGAGCACCGATAGCCCATATGCGCGCGCCTTGCTCCTCGTCGGGATTGGACGCGCTCAGGAATGCGGGGACAGAGCGTCGCCTGCGAGCGAAAGGTCGAGGCGATTCCCCCCTCACGCGGCTTTTGCGATCGGAGGGGGTTCGAGCGCTGCGAGAATCTCGCTCATTGCTCTCGCGAGCACCTCATCCGGAACTTGGGAGTAGAAGGGGCTTCTCGGTTCGCTCAGGAGCCGGTCGACGAGCATCATCCCCTGCACCGAGACCGGGCGACCGGGATCCTCGAGGCGCTCCTCCAGCGCGTTCACAAGCTCGAGATTGCGGCGAAGAGCATCATCGTTCAATGGCACCCTGCCGGGCAGCGTCTCTCCGCGTACCTGTCCCTCGATCTTCCGGAGGCTGTGAGCAAGCGTCAGGCGCAAGCTCGGTGAGGTGAGCTCTCGCGAGCGCCAGCCGAAGAACGCCGGCGAGGGGCCCGGCGCGCCACCCCAGAGCAGCCACGTGTCGACGGCGAGCCGGCGTCGCCGGGATTCACTCATTGCACGAAGCCCTCTCGCAGCTGCGCGAACCACCGCCCGGAGCACAAACACCACCACCAACGCGATCAAGGCCCACAAAGCGAACAGCATGATGAAGAGCGCGAGCAACCCCTGAGGCACCTTGTGCCGCCTTCGCGACAGCCCGGACTGGGCGGTGAGGTCGGCCTGAGTTTTCACAGGATCAGGCGGTAGCTGCCAACGGCAGAGGATCGAGCGCAGCCAGAGCGTCGGTCAAGGCCTCCGCCAGCACGTCGTCTGCGGTAAAGGAGTACAGAGGGCTCCTCGGCTCGGTCAGTAGCCGGTCGACGAGCAAGATGCCCCGCACCGAAACCGGGCGGTCGCGGTCGGCAAGCCTTGCCTGCAGGACCCGGAGCAGGCCGATGTGCAGGCGAAGCGCGCGCTTGTTCAGCGGCACTGCACCTGGCAGAGTCCTGCCACGGGTTTCGCTCTCGATTCGGGCCAGACTGCGCGCGAGCGTCGACCGGAGCCGCGGCGACTGCAGCTCTTCGGCACGCCAGCTCAGCAACGCGGAGGATGGACGGGCAGGAGCGCCCCAGAGCAGCCAATCGTCGGCCGTCCGACGCCGTTGTCCGCGTTCAATAGCCGCTCTCGTCGCGCGAACGAGCGCAACGAGAGCAAGAGCGAAGATGACCGCAAGGGTCCATTGCCATTGCACCGCGGCTGCAAATCCGACCGAGGCCACGACCAATGCGAGAGCAAGCTCGGGGATTGCAACCAGCAGCGGGCTCACTCGTGCCCCGGCATCTCTCTCGCGCAGGTCTCCGATCGCCAAGCCGACGAGACGTTTCATGCTGAACACGGTAGGAAGGCCGGCCTGAAACCCGCGTGAAGATCACGACCCGCGGCCTGAAGAAACCCTGAAAAGTGCTCAGTCCGGCGCGTCGGGAGCGACGAGCCGGTACCCCGCGCCTGCTTCTGTGAGCAGGTACCGCGGATGGGCTCTATCTGGCTCGATCTTCCGCCGCAGCTGGGAGACATTCACGTGCACGAGGTTCGACTCGCTGCCGTAGCCCGGGCCCCAGACCTCCTGAAGCAGCATGCGGTGGGTGAGCAACTTGCCCTCGTTCAGCGCGAAGAAGCGAAGCAGCTCGAACTGGTGGGGAGTCAGGCGAACCGGTTTGCCGGAGATGCTGACCGAGCGCTTCTCGAGATCGACGACGAGCTCGCCGATCGTGACCACGGGCTCCCCGGACGGGACCGTTCGCCGCAGCACCGCGCGCAGCCGCGCCAGCAATTCGTCGATGCCCACAGGTTTTGTCACGTAGTCGTCCGCGCCGGCGTCGAGCGCGGCGACCTTCTCGCGCTCCTCACCGACGGCCGACAGGATGATCACCGGAGCCGTGCTCCAGGTGCGGAACTCGCGGCAGACGTCGAGCCCCGTGCCGTCGGGCAGGACGAGGTCGAGGATCATCGCCTCGGGCGGGCGCATCGCGGCTGCCGCGAGAGCGCCCTCGGCCGTCTCGGCCGTCTCGACCTCGTACCCTGCCCCCCGCAGGCTGGTCGAGAGCGCCCGCAGGATCTGACGCTCGTCGTCGACGACGAGCACGCGGGCGCCGCTCATACGACCACCTTGGCAGGAGCCGTTGGCAGCGACAAAACGAACGTGGCGCCCTGGCCTGAGCGCGACTCGACCCAGAGCTGTCCGCCGTTCGCCTCGGCAAATCCGCGGGCGATCGCAAGCCCGAGCCCTGCGCCGCCAACGTCGCCTCGGGGCATGCCGCGGTGAAAGGGCTCGAAGATCCGCTCCCGCTCCTCGACCGGAACGCCGGGGCCATGGTCGATCACCCGGATCATCGCTTCCGCCGGTGTGCCGGTCACCTGGACTCGAACAGGCTCTCCGGCCTGCGAGTACTTGATCGCGTTCTCGATCAGATTCGCGAGCACACGCTGGATCTGGTGGGCGTCGACGCGAACGGACGGGGAGCTCTCGGAGAACGTCACCTCGACGCGGTTGCCCTCCTCGCCGAGCTCGTCCAGCGCCTGCACGATCAGCTCGTCGATCTCCCAGAGCTGCTGCTCGGGCTCGGCGGCGCCGGCCTGGAGCCGCGAGAGATCGAGGAGGTTGTCGACGAGACGATCGAGCCGGTCCGACGCGTCGAGGATCGTCGCAAGCAGCTCGGCGCGGCCGGCATCGTCGATCGTCAGATCCGGCCGGGCGAGCGCGCCAGCCGAGGTCGAGATCGCCATCAGCGGAGACCGCAGATCGTGGCTGACGGCTCGGAGCAGCGCCGTCTTGATCACATCGCCGCGCCGGAGAGCTTCGGCGTCGAGAGCTTCCTGCGCAAGACGTTCGCGGTCGATCGCGACCCCGAGCAGCGATGCAAGCGCCGGCAGCAAGCGGCGCCTGGCACCGGGCTCGCCGCGCTGCCAGCCCTCGAGCACAATCGTTCCCACGCGGCGCCCACCGACGCGAAGCTCGTGAGCTTCTCCTGAGAGTGGCATCGCGAGCGGCTTCTCGCCGACGTCGATCCGCACCCGTTCGACCTGAAGCGCACGGGCGGCCTCGGCGGAGATCCGCTCGAGCTCGGCACTGACGTTCCCGTGCTCCACCAGCGTCGTCGCGATTTCCGCAAGCAGAGATGCCTCTCTCGCCCGGCGTCTCGCGCGCGCCGCGAGCTCGCTGACGACGATCGCCGTAACGACGAAGACCGCGAGCGCAAACCAGTTTCGCGACTCGCTGAGCGTGAACGTGTGGGTCGGCGGCAGGAAGAACCAGTTGAACGCGAGCATGCTCGCTACTGAGACTGCGACGGCGTATGGAAGACCCCAGACGATCGCAACCGGTAACACCGCAAAGACGTACAGCGCACCAAGGCTGAGGACCGGAATGTACTGCTCCAGCCCGGCGATGATCGCGGTCACCGCAGAAACCGCGAGCACGCTCGCAGCTATTCCAACGAAACGGCTGGTGCTTGCGATGCCCGCGAAGCGCCACTGAGCAAGAAGCCGGCCGATAGTGCTCAATTGGAGACAGGCGATCGAAGTGGTGCCATTCGTCAATGATCGCATCGCGGGAGGAAGCTCGAACGCCGAGCGGCTCTATAGGATCGCTTGACAATGGCTCGGTTCTTCCGGCATCGGTGCCTCGGGCCGGGATCATCGAACCGACCGTGAGAGTCCCTCAGATACATGTCCCGGCTCTCCTCGGCTTTTTCGTGGTGATTGCGGCCGCCAGCGTGCTGGTTGCAAGTCAACCTGTCACATCGCCATGGTGGATGTATGCCGACGCCGACGGCGCCTACTCAGGCTCAGCGCTCAGCATCCTGGCTGGTCATGGCACTGATTACCTCGATCATCCTGGTTTACCCGAGCAAGAATTGCTGGCGCTGTCCTTCGGCGTCGCTTCGCTCCCCCACGGCGGCCCGACGCAATCCTGGGCAGCTGATGAGATGATCCACCTCGATCGCGCCCGGCTCATTTTTCGAGGCTGGGCGATCACGTTCTTTATCGGTGGAGCAGCACTCGCGTTCTTCTTGCTCAAACGATTGCTCGGCCACTGGACATGGGGCACCGCGGGCGGCTTGCTCTGGCTTGCTCAACCCGATCTGACCGACTCGATCCAAATTCGACCGGATGTCCTTCTGGCTGCGTTGTCACTTGTCGTTGGCTTCTTCGCTGTTCGAGCACTTGAGCGCCGATCCGCGCTTTCGCTCATCTTCGCGGCTGTTGTCCTTGGCTTCACATTGATGGTGAAACTGCACTCGGTGGCGCTTCTCGCAACCCTGCTGGTCGCGAGCGTGGTTGGCTATCCCGGCGAGGGCTGGCCCACGCGTTTGCGAACCGAGTTACGAGATTGGCTCTCACGGCATCGCTTGTTCCTGGGAGTTCTGACCGTCGTGTGGCTCGCTCTGGCGCTTTTCCTGAATCTGAGGAATCCCGCTCCTGAGTTCGGCTTTCAGCGCACCCGTTTTATCGTTTTCGCGACGCTTGTCGTCCTGAGCTATCTCGCCGTGAGCCTTGCGGTGCACGCCTGGATACGAAGCAGATCGACACGTCGATTGCTGGACCCGCTCTTCGCAATGCTGGCGTTGGCCATCGCGTTCGGCATGTTGATCTCAGTCGGGCTCCTCCTGGGAGACGGTCTCACAGCAGTTCAAACAATCGCCGTGACCCTCGAGGGAAAGGGCGTAAACACCGGTCTCACGCCGTTCAATGGTTTGACACTGTCCCTCTTCGAAGGGTTTCCTCTCAGGCAAGCCTCGGTCGTCTTTGTGATCGCCGGCATCGCCACACTCTGGGGAATTCGTCAGCGCAATGCCTGGCCGGCTGTCTGGCTCGCCGGTGCCGGCATCGCTGGAGTGATGGCCACCGCGCGGCTTGGTGGACTCCGCTACTTCGCGCTTCCATATGTCCTTTCGATCCCGCCGTGCCTCTGGCTCTTTCGACGGCGCCTTCGATCGGCGGCACCACTTCTCGTATGGGTTCTCGTCGCCTACGTCCTATTCCCGACCTTCCAGCACGATGGCAGTGCCTCCACCTTCGCAGAGGGCCAGGAAGCAGGCGCGGCCGCAGTGATGCGAGTCGCTGACCGGGTTCTAAAGCCCGGCGAAGTGGCCCTCGTCCCGGATCAATTTCCACTCCCGGACGATCGGTGGACGAGCCTGGTGCAGAACTTCACACTCTGGCATCCTGCCTATCCATACCGGTTCATCGACGATTACCCCGGCGCCCCGGGGCTGATCGAGAGCGAGCATCTTCATCTCCGGTACTTCATCGGGCAGCAAGCCCTGAGTCTGACCAAACCCGGCCCATTCACACTAACCTCCGGCGTCTATCAAGCCCGACCCGTTCCCGGCTCAATCGACAAAGCCGGTGTCGCCGCTGTCGAGCTCATATCGGGCCCGGGAATCTGAGCCCGGGTTAGCCGATAGCGATCATGCGGTCGATCGCGCCTCTGGCACGATCTGCGATCGCCGGCTCAACCGTGACGACGTGCTTGCCGTCGCGGAGCGAGTCGCGGAGCTTCTCCAGCGTGATCATCTTCATGAACCTGCAGACCGCCGCCTTCTGAGCGGGCTCGAAGCGCTTCTCCGGAACCTCGCGGCTGAGCCGGTGAAGGATGCCGACCTCCGTTGCGATCACGAACCGGTCGCGCGGCGACTCCTGGGCGAACTTGACCATGCCCTCGGTCGAGAGGATGTGCGTGCGCTCGTTCCCGAATGCCATCGCCTGGCTCGCACAGCCGCATTCCGGGTGGACGAGCAGCTCGGCGTCAGGCGCCTCCGCCTGCCAGCGCTCGATGTCGGCCGGCCTGATCCCGGCGTGGACGTGGCATTCGCCGAGCCAGATCTGAAGCTTGCGCCCGGTTACCTTCTCGAGCCAGAGCCCGAGGTACATGTCGGGCAGGAAGAGGATCTCCCGGTCGGCCGGGATCGCCTCGATCACGGCCCTGGCGTTTCCTGACGTGCAGCAGTAGTCGGTCTCGGCCTTCACCTCGGCCGTCGTGTTCACGTAGGAGACGACCACCGCGCCCGGATGCTCGGCCTTCCACGCGCGCAGCTCGTCGGCGGTGATCGACGACGCAAGCGAGCAGCCGGCGTCCGGATCTGGGATCAGCACCGTCTTCTCGGGCGCGAGGATCGCCGCGGTCTCGGCCATGAAATGCACGCCGCAGAAGACGATCGTGTCGGCGTCGGTCGCAGCCGCTTGCCGCGAGAGGCCAAGCGAGTCGCCGACGTAGTCCGCCGCATCCTGCACGTCGGGCACCTGGTAGTTGTGCGCCAGGATCACCGCATTGCGGGCACGGGCGAGCTCGCGCACTTCCTCGTGCAGCGAGGTGAGCTCGGCAGTCGTCATGCGATCTCCAGCGAAACGTCGAGCGACCGGGCCGAGTGAGTCAGCGCGCCGATCGAGATGAAGTCGACGCCCGTTTCGGCGTAGGCCCGGACGTTCTCGAGCGTGATGCCGCCGGAAGCTTCGAGCTTCGCCCGCCCGGCGGTGAGCTCGATCGCCGCCTCGATCTCGGCCGGAGTCATGTTGTCGAGGAGGATCCGCTCGACACCTGCGTCGAGTGCCTCGGCCACCTCGTCAAGGGTCTCCGCCTCGACCTCGATCGTGAGCGAGTGCGAGCCGTTGACGGCGACGCGGAGCGCAGCGAGCGCGGGGCCGATTCCACCCGCGAGGCGTAGGTGGTTCTCCTTCACGAGGATCGCATCGTCGAGTCCGGCGCGGTGGTTCGACCCGCCGCCGCAGCGCACCGCGTACTTCTCGAGCGCGCGCAGCCCCGGAGTCGTCTTGCGGGTGTCCAGAATCGTGGGCCCGGTGCCCGCGACGAGATCGACGTACTGGCGGGTCAGCGTCGCAATCCCGCACAGCCGGCCGAGCAGGTTCAGCGCGGTGCGCTCGCCCGTCAGGATCGCGCGCGCCGGGCCTTCGATCTCGGCAAGCGTCGCCACATCGGCAACAAGGGCACCGTCTTGCACGACCACCTCGACAATCACCGCCGGATCGAGCTCCTGGAACACCGCGCGGGCGATCTCGACGCCGCAAACGACGCCGGGCTCCTTCAGCAGCAGCTGAGCCCGGCAGCGCGCCTCGGCGGGAACGGTGCCCTCGGTCGTGCGGTCGCCGGTGCCGACATCCTCGGCCAGCGCGGCGGCGACAACCCGATCGAGAGCCTCGTTGCTCAGCTCCATCGTTCGAGAACCGGTTCATGCCCCGCCCGCAGGACGACGTGCCCGGCGAATGCCTCGTCCTCGGTCGGATAGTCGGAACGGAAGTGGCCTCCCCGGCTCTCGCGGCGCGCCTGCGCGCTCTCCGCGACAAGCCGAGCGAGCAGGTGTGGAGCCTCGCGCAGGCGCTCGAGCCCTTCTGCGCTGCGAATCACGCCCGCGTCACGCCAGAGCTCACGACGAAGCTCGCCAGTGACCTCGGAGCTGGGCTCCGGCGGCGCCGGCGCTTCGAGATCGGCCAGCTCCGGCTCGGTCGCAGCCGCAAGTGCCGCGCGGCGACCGAAGACGAGGCATTCGAGCAATGAGTTCGAGGCAAGCCTGTTCGCGCCGTGAACTCCGGTGCACGCGCACTCACCGGCGGCGTAGAGGCCTGGCACCGTCGTGCGCCCGTCGAGATCGGTGACGATCCCGCCAACCGTGTAGTGGGCGGCCGGCGAGACGGGGATCGGCTCGAGCGCCGGGTCATAGCCCGCCTGCTCGAGCGTCGCCATCAGGCCCGGGAACCGGCCCCGTTCGATTCCGCGCAGGTCGAGCCGAACGCTTCCCCGCGCGGCGAT
>DASZPQ010000054.1:0-2583 GCA_035550275.1 Gaiellaceae bacterium
GAGCTCGGGTTCGACACGTTTATCTTTGGCGACCGTGAAGCACCGGTCGACCACGTTCGTCAGATTGCCGCCGAGGTGATTCCGCAGGTGAAGGCCAACGTCGCCGCCGCTCGCGGGACAGCACCGGTTCCCGCGAGGTGAGGAGGACGGAGCATCTGCGCCTCGCCGGCTTCGGCGGCGTGGTTGCGCTTCTCCATCTCGCGGGCTGGGGGCTCTTCCTCTTCTACATCGGCGCGAATCCGGCGCTGTCGGGGCTCGGCCTGCTTGCCTACACCTTCGGTCTCCGCCATGCCTTCGATGCCGATCACATAGCGGCCATCGACAACACGGCGCGGCGGCTCGTCCGGGAGCGCGAACGGTCGCTCGGCGTCGGGTTCTTCTTCTCACTCGGCCACTCGACGATCGTGTTCGTCCTCGTCGCCGGCATCGCGTTTGCGAGCAGCTCGGTCAGTGCTTCGATCCCTGTGCTCCAGCACTACGGCGCCCCTGTCGGTGCCGGCGTTTCCGGGGCGTTTCTCTGGGTGATCGGCGTGCTCAATCTGCTCGTGCTGATCGACATTGCCCGGATGGTCGGCGCACTTCGAGCGGGGCGACTCGACGCGGATCACCTCGAGCGGAGACTTCGCGATCGCGGATTCCTCAACCGCTTCCTGGCCGGCCGGTTTGCCAGCCGCATCGCTTCGAGCTGGCAGATGTATCCGCTGGGCCTCCTCTTCGGCCTCGGCTTCGACACGGCAACCGAGGTTGGCCTCCTTGTGCTCGCCGCGACGAGCGCGAGCCACGGCACGCCATTTCTCGCGGTGCTGTCGCTCCCGCTGCTCTTCGCTGCGGGGATGAGCATGGTCGACACGGCCGACGGCGTGTTCATGAGCCACGCGTACGGCTGGGCCTTCGCGAACCCGGTACGCCGCATGTACTACAACATCACCGTTACGAGCCTTTCCGTCGTGGTGGCACTTGCGATCGGGACGATCGAGTTCGCCCAGATCGCCGTGAGGAGATTTCAGCCGGATCTCGGTGCGCTCGGATACGCAATCGTCGGGCTCTTCGTCCTGACGTGGGCGATCTCAGCGATTGTCTGGAAGGCAGGCCGGATCGAAGAGCGCTGGGCCGGCGTGCGCTAGCGAGCGCGGGCGCCGTCCAGGAAGACGGCGGCGGTCGCCGCGCTTGCTTCCTCGAGGCCGATGTGGCGTCGCTGAGTGAGTTTCACGGCGGCCATCAGGGCGCCGCCAAAGAGCTCGAGCAGCACGTCGGCGGGGATGTCCTGCCGGAAGAGGCCGCTTTCGATTCCGCGCGCAAAGACCGCTCGCATCGGCGCGCCGAGGAGGCGTTCGGCCTCGGCCTGGTTGAGCTTGACGTGCTCATGGACGACGACGGAGTAACGGTCGCCGACGGCGAGGATCGCGCGCACGATCCGCTCGATCGCCTCCTCGACAGGCGCCCGTTCGAGGCCGGCGTCGGCGAGGCGAGCGCCCGCATCCTCGAGCGCCTGGGCAGCAAGGGCGTCGAGCAGTGCCTCCCGGTGGGGGTAGTAGCGATAGAGGGTGGCGCGGCTCACGCCGGCCGCCGCTGCGACATCCGCCATGTTCGTGCTCTTCCCCTGCTCCGAGAGCACGTGAGCGGCCGCGTCGAGGATCGCGACCGCGGTTCGGTCGTGGCGAGGGTCGCTAGTGGGTAGGAGCGGCGCGGATACGAGAGACCTCCAGGTCAAAACGCGTTGTCAGGGGACGATACACCTCTCTTGACACGATTGCAAGATATTGATACATCTGTGTCTCAACAAAGTACGTGAACGTCTGTGCGCTGCCGGTGTTCTCGGGTGGTGGTCGGCGTCACCAACCTCGAAAGGAACCCCCTGCAAATGAGAGCTCTTGCCGGCTGGTGCGTCAGGCATCGACGCGTTGTAGTGATCGGGTGGCTGGTCGCGCTGATCGGGCTGAGTGTGATCAGCCAGAGCGTGGGCAGCGCCTACAAGGACAGCTTCAGCCTCAACGGCACGCAGAGCTTCGACGCCCTGAATCTTCTGAAGAAGGTCGCCCCGAAGGCCGCGGGAGATCGCGAGCAGATCGTGGTCGCGGTCACGCAGGGCAAGGTGACCGACCCGGCCGTGCGGAGCCAGGTCGAGGCGATGCTGACGAAGGTCGCGGCGCTCGGCGACGTCGCCTCCGTCTCCTCCCCCTACGGCCCGGCGGGAGCGGCGCAGATCTCGAGCTCAGGTCAGATCGCGTTCGCGAACGTGACCCTCACCAAGCAGGCTCCCAAGATCACGGTCAGCGAGGCGAAGCAGTTCGTCGACACCGCGAAGAGCGGTGCGAAGGACGGCGTTCAGGTCGAGCTCGAGGGGCAGGTCGCCAAGGCTGCGAACGGGACAAGCGTCAGCACCACGGGGCTCGGCGCTCTGGCGGCGCTCGTGATCCTGTTTCTGGTCTTCGGCTCGCTGCTCGCCGCCACCCTGCCGCTCATAACCGCGGGAATCGCGCTCGGAAGCTCGACCGCGATCATCTCCCTGCTCTCCCACCTGCTGACCACGGCGTCCTTCAGCTCGGAGCTCTCGCTGCTGATCGGCCTCGGCGTCGGCGTCGA
>DASZPQ010000055.1:0-18031 GCA_035550275.1 Gaiellaceae bacterium
AAGATCGGCACGTAGAAGATGTGGTCGCCGCCGATCGCGGCCTGGAGCTTGGTCGCCGGCACCTGCGCCGCACCCGCCTGGCGCGCGTAGAGCTGGACGATGCCGACGCCTTCCGACCGGAGCTCCGAGATCGCGCGTGTCCGGGTGTAGCCCTGGAAGAAGCGGATCGAGATCGCCGACGCGACGACGCCTGCGAGCACGATCCCGAGCAGGAAGAGGAGCGGCAGCCGGACTCGGAGCGACGACACTGCGCTAGCTGTGCGCTGGTTCCTTCTGCGCGTCCTTGGCGGGAGTCGGAGAGACCTTGTAGCCGACGCCCCAAACGGTCACGATCGGCGACGCGTCCTCCAGCTTGCGGCGGAGCTGGCGCACGTGGACGTCGACCGTGCGCGTGTCGCCGGCAAACGTGTAGCCCCAGACGCGTTCCAGCAGCTGGTCGCGCGTCAGGACGAGGCCCCGATGGTCGAGCAGCTCCCAGAGCAGGTCGAACTCCTTCGGCGCGAGCTGCACTTCCGTGTCCCCCACTTTCACCTCGCGGCGGCCGGCGTCGATGTGCAGATCGCCGTGGACGATCACCTCGCTCTCGCGCTCACGCCGCTCCGGCGTGGCACGACGGAGAATCGACTTGATGCGTGCCACCAGCTCGCGCGGATTGAACGGCTTCGTCAGGTAGTCGTCGGCTCCGACCTCCAGGCCGATGATCTTGTCGATGTCCTCGTCGCGCGCTGTCAGCATGAGAATGGGCACGTCGGAGTTCTGACGGATCCGCTTGCAGACCTCGATCCCATCGATATCCGGGAGCATGAGGTCGAGCACGATCAGCGCAGGCTCGTGAGCGGTCGCCTCGGCGATCGCGTCGGTTCCGGTCGCCGCGGTCTTGACCGCATAGCCGGCGTTCTTCAAGTACAGGGAGACAAAGGACGCGATCGAGCTTTCGTCCTCGACCACCAGGATGGTCGTGCCCGCAGCAGACATCAGTGGGTACTCGAGCCGAAGGCCGCGAGCGTCTGGGTGCTGCTGAGGGACTGAAGCTTGCCGCCGTTGACGCTCAGGGTGCCGTCGGTGGGCGAAGTGAGGGGATCGGCGCCGTTTGCCATCGCTGTTCCCTTACCCACAGCGGAGAGATTGATCCCCCAGCCTTCGAACTTCAGCGTGTAGGTGCCGGAGATCAGAAAGCGCAGGGCGCTTCCGACGTAGCGGGTGCCGCCCGTGGCCGGCTTCGTGGGCGTGGCCGCGCCGCTGATCTGAAACTGGTTGCTGTCATCCGGCGTATAGGAGATCACCGTGACCGCGCCCCGGTCGACGTACCCGTAGATCAGGCCGTGACCGACGACGACGATCGACTTGACGTTCGCGTTCGACACCGCGAGCGAGCCATCGCCGATGGAGCTCGCACCTGCAAATGCCGTCGCCGGGAAGACGAGCAGCAAGACCACTCCGATGAGGAAGAAACGACGCATAGACAATGAGTATTTCGCCGCCAAGTATGCCGAGCATGACGGATCCGTAAGGACTTTTCGGAGACGGCGGTCAGGCGACGCGGCGAACGGTACCGCTGAGTCCGTTCACACTGACCCGCTCGTAGGCCTCGGCGATCGGAACCCAGCCACCCTTTCGAGCAGAGGGCTCGCAGGGAAGGCACACGGTCGAGTCGCGGCCCGCATAGCGCCAGGAGCGAAAGCGCTCTCCCGCAAGCAGATTCCGCCGGCAGATCTGACACATCGCCATACCCAGACGGTAGGCGGCGAGTCGGACGGCCCCTTATGAGGGCTCGACGAGCGCAGGCTCGGGCGATGCGAACTGCGAACGGGCCGCGGCCAACTGCACCCCGGCGAACGCGATCGCCGCGTAGACCCAGCCGACGAGGCAGTCGATCACATAGTGCTCGGCGCTGTAGACGAGCGCGAACGCCATTGCGAGCGGGTAGAGGACGAGCAGCACCCGGCACCAGCGAGGAACGAGCGACCAGAGATAGAGCGTGATCAGCATCGAATACCCGGCATGCAGGGACGGCATCGCGGCGACGTTGTTCGCATAGCGCTGGCCTTTCTGGAACATCCCGGAGAAGTGGCCGATCGGGATCTGGGCCCAGACGACGCCGATGATCCGTTGCGTGTGATCGATGTAGGACTCGCTGCTCGCCATCCACGGCGGCACCGCTGGGAAGAGCACGTACGTCGCGAACCCCATCAGCGCGAGGACGCACACCATCTGCGCGTAGCGGGCGAACTTGTCGTGCGCCCAGAGCCACAACGACGCAGCGACGACCAGCGTGGCGACGAAATGCGAGAGGTAGACGACCCAGCTCGCGTAGTCCCACCAGTGCAGGTGATGCGCCCCGTGCCAGAGATGGTCTTGCAGCCACACCGTCGGCACCGGCTTCCCGAAGATCCACTGGTCGGCATCGATCTGGGGCGTCGTGTGCGCGGGAAAGAGCAGCCCGTCCGCGTACCCGCGCAGAAGGTCGTAGATCAGGAGGATCGCCGCGAGCGGCGCCCAGTCGAGCACGAGCCGGGGCAGGCGTCTCGGCGTCGCGAGGCTGAAAAGCACGAGTCCCAGCGCAATCCAGGCGATCAGCCTGGCCCGACCCCACGGCACGCCGTTGAAATGGATCTCCAGCGCCAGGGCAATGATGTAAGCCGCCGGCCCCGCCCAGCGAACGGCGGTGGTCAGTCGGTCGATGCGATCGTTCGCCTCCACGCCAACGCGCCAGATTACACTCGCACTATGGCGACAACCGCGATCGACCGCCGGCTCCGCATCGGCGGTGAGTGGATCGAAACCGGAACGTGGCTCGATGTCACCTCCCCGTATTCGGGAGAGACGATCGGGAGGCTTGCAAGCGGAGGGGCAGCCGAGACGAAGCGGGCGCTTGACGCCGCGGCGGACGCCCTCGCGCATCCATTGCCTGCGCATCAGCGGGCTTCGATCCTCGCCGCGATCTCCGGCCTGCTCGTCGAGCGGGCAGACGAAGCCGCACGGCTGATCTCCGCCGAAGCCGGGAAGCCGATGAAAGCCGCACGCGCCGAAGCCAAGCGGGCGGCGTCGACGTACACGTTCGCCTCCGTCGAAGCTCGAAAGCTCACAGGCGAGACCGTCCCGATGGACGCCTCCGCCGCAGGCGCCGGGAAGCTCGCGTTCACCTTGCGCCGCCCGATTGGGATCATCGGCGCGATCAGCCCATTCAACTTCCCGCTCAACCTCGTCGCTCACAAGCTCGCACCGGCGCTCGCGGCCGGCTGCCCGGTCGTGCTGAAGCCGGCATCGGCGACTCCGCTGAGCGCAATTTTCCTGGCCGAGCTCGCCGAAGAGGCCGGCCTGCCGGCGGGCTGGCTCAATGTCGTGGCGGGCTCCGCCCGCGAGATCGGCGACGTGCTCGTCGAGGACGACCGGGTCGCGTTGATCACCTTCACGGGCTCAGGCCCGGTCGGCTGGGATCTCGCGGCACGAGCGCCGCGCAAGCGCGTCCGCCTCGAGCTCGGGAACGCGACGCCCGTGATCGTCGATGACGGGGTCGATCTCGCCGCGGTCGCGACGAAGCTCGCCGCGAACAGCTTCTCCTTCGCCGGCCAGAGCTGCATCTCGGTCCAGCGCATCTACGTGCTCGCAGGCTCCTACGACGAATTCGCCGGGCACCTCGTGACGGCGACCGAGGCCTTGAAGGTCGGCGACCCCGGCGACGAGGAGACGGACGTCGGCCCTGTGATCCAGCAGAAGGAGCGCGAGCGCATCCTCGAGTGGATCAACGAGTCGCGCGGCGAGATCCTCACCGGCGGCGAGCTGACGAGCGACGGCGTGCTCAGGCCGACGGTGATCGCACGACCCGCCCGCGACTCCAACGTCGAATGCGACGAGGTTTTCGGGCCGGTCGTGACCGTCTCCCCCGTCGCCTCGATCGACGAAGCGATCGAGCGGGCGAATGCGACCCGCTACGGCTTGCAGGCAGGGATCTTCACCCCGAAGATCAAGACAGCGCTTCGCGCCGCCGAGGAGCTCGAGTTCGGCGGCGTGATCGTGAACGAAGCCCCTACCTTCCGGGCCGACCAGATGCCCTATGGCGGCATCAAGGCGTCCGGCAACACGAAGGAAGGCCCGGCCTGGACCGTGCGCGAGATGACCGAGGAGCGCCTCGTCGTCCTTTCGCTTTAACACGTCGAACGACGTGATTGGCCGACCAGCGGCCCGGTTAGACTCGTTGCGATGTCGCCGTTTCAACGTCGGCCGGCCGGCGTCGCCCCACGCCGACCGCACGCTGGCCTTCTCCGCCGCGAGCGCCGCGCGCTTCAACGGTCCCGCAGCCAGGCCCTGCAGGAGCTCGGAGGCCTGCTGGTCGAGATGTACCGCCGCGGGGAGCTCCGCGAAGACCTGCTCTACGAGCGCTGCGCGGCCGTCGTCGGGATCGACGACCGGCTGGCCGAGATCGACGATCTCCTGCACCCGCACCGCCACGTGCCGCAGTGCGAATGCGGCGTCCCGATTCTGCGCGGAGCGCACTTCTGTCCGAATTGCGGCCGTCCCTTCGAGGCGGACGACAGCTCTGTCACCCGCATCCAGCCGACGCAGGCCGAGGAGAGCTAGTGGCCGATCCCGTTGACCGCGAGGCTGCGGTGGCTGCGACCGACGAGCGGTGCCCGCGCTGCTCCGCACCGCGCGAGCCGGGCCAGGAGTATTGCCTCGAGTGCGGCCTTCACCTGCCACCGGTGACAGGAACCGTCCCCTCGCTCCGGCGCGGCTGGATCGGCCGGATCGGCTGGTACCCCGGCGATTGGATCTGGATCGCAGCTGTGACGCTCGTCGTCGCGATCGCCGGAGCGGCGGTCTCGATCGTCGTGACGACACATCGAGGTGGCTCCGGCGGCACGACGCTCGTCGGCACGACGAGCCCGCCGGTGACAACAACAACGCCACCGCCGCAGACCACGACGACGACCCCGGCCGTGACCCACCCACGCACGACCACGAAGACAAAGACAAAGACCGCGGCCGCGCCTCCCGAGCAGACGACCGGCCGTACGCTCTGGCCGGCGGGCTTCGACGGCTGGACGATCGTGCTCGGCTCCTATCCCGTCACGGCCGGCAAGACCGCTCCGCTCGCAAGTGCCGACCGTGCGGCCCGGAACGGCCTGCCGGACGTCGGGGTGCTCGACTCGGCCAACTACGCAAGCCTTCATCCCGGGTACTACGTCGTCTTCACCGGCATGTACCACTCCGAGGCCCAGGCTCACGCCGCTTTGCGGGTCGCTGCGGCAAGCGGTTTTCCAGGCGCATATCCGCGTCAAGTCTCGCGTTGAGGCCGTTCACATTTGTTTCCAAATTGGAAAACACTTGTAACACGGCCGGTGAGCGTGTAATCTCTCCCTCGGATTAGGTCAGCGGGGGCGCTTTACGGCTTCCTCACACATATTCGACGGGAGATTGGCAACACCCATGGACGAACGGATCTTGCAAATTCAGCACTGTATGTATCAGTACTCACGTGCGATCTACCGATCGATCAAAGACCTCATCGACCCCTATGTCGACAGCGAAACGCAGCTCGAGTACCGGCGCGAAGTGCTCTCGACCTGTGAGGCGACGATGGAACGGCTGGCCGCGGATCCGCACTACTTCGCAAAGCCCGACCGGGCCCTCTTCCAGGACATTCGCCGCTACTTCCCGATCACGGTGCAGGCAAAGGTCGCCTGGGCAGTGACGGAAGGTGTGGGTGCGGCGGTCGAGTTCATCGAGGAGCAGATCGCCGCGGGAACGTTCGAGGGCGGCATCGCTCACTGCCATGCGACGACGCGAAAAGGGAAGGCCTGCCAGCGCACGCCGCTGCCCGATCGCGACTACTGCCCGTCGCATCAGCACCTCGAGCGCTCCAAAGTCGCTGCTTAACACGCACGTCGCCCGGCTGCCGCGTTCGCGGTAGGCTCGGCGGAGCATGCAGCAGGCACTCAATACCCGCACGCACAGCCTCGGCGGAGCCGGAAATCTCGATTCCCGCCGGCGGAGGCTCGCCGGAGCCGGAACGCCCGCGCGGCGGGCGGCTGCGCCGGCCGCGGAGCACAAGGCATGAGTCACGACACCGACAAGCTGATCCGCCAGCTCTCTCTCGTGGCGTTCCTGATGGCCGAGCGGCGACCGCTGACCGCCCGCGACATCAAGGGCAACGTCGAGGGCTACCAGGAGATGAGCGACGAGGCGTTCGCGCGCCGGTTCTACTCCGACCGCGCAGAGCTCGTCGGATTGGGCGTGCCGCTCGATTCGCAGCGTGACGAGTTCACCGGCGAGGAGCTCTACACACTCCGCTCCGAGCGCTACTTCCTGCCCCCGCTCGAGCTCGACGACGACGAGCTCGCGGCGCTTCAGACCTGTCTGTATCTCCTTGAAGGACGGTTCGCCTACGCCGAGCCGCTCCGCTTGGCGCTGCAGAACCTCGCGCTGGGACGGCCCTCGGGAGCACTCGACGACGGCCCGACTGCGAATGCCGTCCGCGTCGAGGTTCGCGACCCGGACTACACGCCCGAGCTGCAGGGACGGCTTGGCAAGCTGGAGGGCGCGATCTCGAAGCAGCGCACGATCCGCGCCCACTACTGGTCGATCGCGAAGGACGAGACACGCGAGCGGACGATCAACCCGTACGCGCTCCTCCCGGAAAACGGCACCTGGTACGTGATCGGAGAGGACCAGGAAGACAAGATCGTGAAGAACTTCCGCGTCTCGCGGATCCGCTCGGACATCCGCTTTGCGACGCGCCGCGAGCGCGACTTCCGCATGCCGGAGGACTTCGACATCGAGCAGTACCGCGGCCGGGCCGAGTGGCAGTTCGGCGAGATCCTCGGCAAGGCCCGGATCGAGGTCGCCCCCGACACCGCCTGGTGGGTGATGCGGGCCTACGACGGCCGGCGGAACCGGGTCGAGGACGAGGTCTTCGTCACGGAGTACGCATCGCTGCCGCTGCTGGCGCGCTGGATCCTCCGCCAGGAAGGCCGAGCGGTGCCGCTCTCGCCACCTGCGCTCCGCCGCCTCGTCGTCGATGGCGCCAAGGCCGCCAGAGTCGGGCACGAGGGAGCGCCGCAGACGCCGGCAGCCGAGGATCTCACGGTCGCGCCGGAGGCAGTGCTCGACCGCTCGACCGGCCCGGTCGCTCCGGAGCGCTTCGGGGTGCTGCAGTCGCTGCTCGCGTTCCTGCTTGCTGCCTGCGGCGAGGAGAAGGAGGCGATCATTCCCGCCTCCGACCTGATCGAGCGCTTCTCGATCCCGCCCGAGGCGCTCGAGGAGCATCTTTCGCTGCTGAACCTCGTCAACTTCGGCGGCGGCTGTTACGCCGTCTACGCCGAGCTGCACGGCGACGAGGTGCATGTCGACAAGGAACTTTTTGGCGACACCTTCCGGCGCGCGCCGCGGCTGACGCCGCTCGAGGCGCGGGCGATCCGCCTGGCGCTGGAGTTCGTCGGCCCGATGATCGCAGCCGGCGCGCACTCGCCCCTCGATCGCGTGCGCGCGAAGCTCGAGGAGACGTTCGGCGCGTTCGACCTCGCCCAGACTCCGGCCTCACCTGCCGGCGCGGAAGAGGACCTCGTCGCGACGCTGACGTGGGCGATCGACGAGCAGCGCGTCGTCGAGCTCGAGTATCTGAAGCCGGAATCGACCGAGATCACGACGCGCACCGTCGAGCCGTATTCGATCGAGCGCCGCCTGCCTCACTGGTACGTGCACACCTGGGATCTCGACCGCGACGAGCCCCGCAGCTACCGGCTCGACCGGATGCGCAAGGCCAAGCGCCTGCGCCGCAGCTTCAAACGGCGCGAGGACTTCGAGCCGGCAGAGCTGCACCACGCCACGAGCGCCCGCATCTGGTACTCGCCCGAGATTGCCCGCTGGGAGATCGAGAAGGGCGCGCGGCCGCTCCTGGACGGCGCCGCGATCTCGGAGCGGAAGATCGGCAGCGTCGACTGGCTCGTCGGCGAAGTGCTCTCGTTCCGCGGCGACGCGATCGTCCTGGAGCCGCACGACCTGCGCGCGACAGTCGCATTGCGTGCGCGCGAGCTCGAGCGCACGTTCCGGCGAGCGCCGGCTAAGACCTCGCTCTGATTCGCTCCTGCGCCCAGTGCGCGTGCTCGGCGAGCAGCTCGTCGTCTCCGGCGGCATAGCGTTCGATCACAGCTCGCGTCGGCTCGTCGTCCCGGCCGACGTTGCCGAGCGCGACGAGCGCGTTCCGGCGCAGCCAGCGCGGGTTGTTCCGCGGCACGTAGAGGCGGTCGTAGGCCTCCACGAGCGCCTGCCCGTCACATTCGAGCCAGCTGACGAGATCGATGTGGCCGCCACCCTCGACCGGCTCCGAGGCCCGCCGCTTCTCGACCCCACGGTTCCAGGGGCAGACGTCCTGGCAGATGTCGCAGCCGTAGACCTGCGCGCCGAGCTCCGCGCGGTAAGGCTCCGGAATCGGCTCGGGTGCCTGCGTCCAGTACGAGAGGCACTTCGTCGCATCGAGCACGCCGGGCTCGTCGAGCGCTCCCGTCGGGCAGGCATCGATGCAGATCGTGCAGGAGCCACAGCCTGCGTCGAGCGGCGCCGTCGGCTCGAGCACGGCCGTGGTCACAAGCGTGCCGAGCACGACCCAGGATCCGTGGTGACGCGTGATCAGCATCGTGTTCTTGCCGTAGAAGCCCACGCCGGACCGGGCGGCGGCCTCGCGATCGACATGCTGATTCGCGTCGACGAGCACGCGATACTCGCCGCCTAGCGCACGTCCGAGCTCATCGAGGCGCTCGCGCAGGACGGCGTAGGAATCTGCCCAGGTGTAACGCGCAAGCCTGCCTTCACCCGGTTCCAGCTCCGGCTCGGGCGCGTAGTAGCAATGCGCTGCCGAGATCACCGTCTGCGCGCCGTCCAGCAGCTCCTCGGGATGGCACGAAACCTCGGGGCGGGCCATCGTGAACTTCATGAAGCCGAAGAGCCCGCGCGCCTGCCGTTCGCGGATGTGCTGCTCGGTGCCGGCGTAGGCCTCGGCTCGCGCGACGCCGAAGGCGTCGAGCCCGAGCTCCCGCGCAAGCCTCGCCACCTCGGCGGTGGTCATTTAGCCGAAGCCGAGAATGAACTTGGCGTCGTCAGACATGCGATCCGGAGTCCACGGCGGCTCGAACGTGAGCTCGGTCTCGACCGCCTCGACCCCGATCACGCTGCGCGTGACGCGGTCGATGTCCTCCTGGATCATCGCGCCGGCCGGGCAGCCCATCGAGGTGAGCGTGTAGATCACCTTCACGTTCGGCCCCTCCACCTCGACCTCGCTGAGCAACCCGAGCTCGACGATGTCCATCCCGAGCTCGGGATCCTCGACCTGGCGCAGAGCCTCGACGACGTCTTCCTTCAGTGCCATAGGTCGAGCCTAGCTCAGGCGCACGTCTTCGCGGCGTTCCCGGGCGAAGAAGTGGGTGCCGTCGATGAAGCGCACCCAGTTGCAGCGCGTGCACATCACGACCGAGTGCGTGAGGGCCGAGTCGGCGAGGTATTTCACGCCGCGCAGGAGCTCGCCGTTCGAGACACCCGTGGCGGCGACGATCACTTCCTCGGGCACCAGGTCGTCGATCGTGAAGATCCGTTCGAGGTCGTCGATGCCATGCTCGCGCGCGTCTTCGATCTCGGCGCGGCGGGTCGGCCAGAGCTGCGCCTGGAGCTCACCGCCAAGGCAGCGCAGTGCGGCGGCCGACAGCACGGCCTGCCGCGTGCCGCCGATCCCCACCGCGAGGTGGTCGTTCGTGCCGCGCACTGCCGTGGAGATCGACGCAAGCACGTCTCCGTCCTGGATCAGCTTGATCCGGGCGCCCGCATCGCGGATCTCCGCCACCAGGTCGTGATGGCGTGGGCGGTCGAGCACGATCGTGGTGATGTCGTTGACCATGCGCCCGTAGGCATCGGCGATCGAGCGGATGTTGTCGCCCACGGACGCCTTCAGCGAGATCTGGCCGCGAGCGCGCGGCCCGACTGCCAGCTTGCGCATGTACATGTCGGGCAGCGACGGCAGGGAGCCCCGCGCGCCGACCGCGATCATCGAGAGTGCGTTGTTCCCGCCGCGAGCCGTCACGGCGCGTCCTTCGAGCGGATCGACGGCGAGGTCGACCTCCTCCCCGCCCGCGCCGATCGTCGTCCCGACCGCGAGTTGCGGCGCCCCCTCTGCCCCACCGATCACGATGTGACCGCTGATCGGCAACGCGTCGAGCGCGTCTCGCGCACCCGAAAAGGCCGCTTCCTCTGCGGCATCCTGGTCGGCGCGGCCGAGCCAGCGGGCTCCGGCGAGCGCCGCGCGCTCGGTCACGCGCGCATAGCTCTCGCAGATGCACGCACCGCGCGGGCCGACCTCGGGCTCGTGCAGCGGCGCCGCAATCGTCACGTCCGTCAAAGCGTCAGCTCCAGCTGCTCGGCCGACGAGAGGATGAGCTCCATCAGCTCGGCGGTCGCGCGTTCCGGGTTCGTGCTCTCGATCACGGGAACTCCCTTCTGTTCGGCCTGATCGACGATGTAGTCCTGAATCTTGCGGATCTCGTCAAGGCGGGTGAGGTATCTCTCCATCGAACGGACTCCTCCGGTCGCAGTGTCGCGGACGTGGAAGTGAGTGCGATGTACCTCATCGCCCGGAATTCGAAGCACGACATGCACCACGAGCGCGCCTTCGATCTGCGCCGGCACGAACCCCGGGACGAGATGGATTCCCTCGAGCACCATCGACCAGCCCTCGGCCAGGGAGCGCTCGATCACGGCGTCCACGCCGACGAGCACCTTCTGCGTCTGGTCGAGAAAGCCCTCGAGCGTCGGATCGGCGGCCTCGGGGACGGCCGCGCCAGCCTCGAAGCTCGAGTAGTGAACCGACGGCATGAACTCCTGGGAGAAGTAGGCGCGGATCGTCTGACGGATGAAATCGGTGGAGGTGACGCGGGTGATGCCGAGCCGATATGCGACCTCGGTCGCGACCGACGACTTCCCGGTTCCCGTCGCTCCGCCGACGAGCAGCACGATCGGGACGTCGAGCAGCTGGAGCGCCGCGTAGCGTCGCAGGCGCTCGGCCGCCTCGAGCCCCTCTTCCTCACCGAGCACCGCGACGGCGAGCTCCTCGAACCTCGCGGGCTCGATCGACCGGCGGTCGTTCGCGACGAGCTCGAGCTCGATCCGCATCGCCAGCTCGTGGGCGCGGTTCGCAGGAACCCCGGCGGCGATCAACGCCCGCGCCATCAAGCCTTTCGAATACGGCAACCCGTCCGGCTCCCCGAGCGAGAGCGGATCGCCGTGGCGGCGCTCACTCACCGCGCACCGACCGGGATCAGGGCGAGCAGCGCCTCATCGAGCTCCTCGGAGACAACATCGTTTGCCGCGAGCACCACGCGACGATCATGGGCGAGCGCGTGCTCGGCGACGACGTCGATCGCGGCGGCCTTCAGCTCCACGAGGTAGGTATCGGCGTCGATGCGCGCAAGCTCGACCGCCAGCGCCGCACGGTCGGCGAGGTTGCTCGAGACGTGAACGATCTCCGCATCGAGGCCGGCGACGTCCGTGCCGCCTGCCGTGAAGACGGCAACGCGGCCTTCGAGCGGCTCCACCGGTCGAAGCCGCAACGTCGCCGGCAGCGCGCCTTCGATCTCGCAGCCGACCGAGACGACGACGTCGGAGATCAGCCGCCGGTAGAGGTTGAAGGACCCGTCGAGATCGTGGTCCGGGCCGACGACGAGCACTCTCCGGTCGGCGGCAATCGGCGGGACAGCGGCGCCGCTCGAGTCGAAGACGACGATGTCGGGAGCAAGGTCGGCAGCCAGACGAGCCCCCTCGTGCAGATTGGAGACGAACACCTGGCCCGCGATTCCGCCACCGGCGCGGCGGCAGCCGATCGTCGGCACGCCGTAGAGCGCCGCCGTCTCGAGATGATCGGAGGCCGCATGACGCCCGGCTCGCGAAAGCGCAACGAGGTCCGCCACGGTCGGCTGCGACTGGATCACTTCCGGCTCTCGCGGGCCTCCGCGCCCCATCGCCACGACAACCACGTCGAGCTCGCGCGCGAGCAGCCGCGCAAGATGACCTGCCACTGCCGTCTTCCCGACCCGCTTGCCGGTGCCGAGCACCGCGATCGAAGGAAGCTCGAACGGCTCGAACGAGGGCGGATCGAAGCGAAAATCAGACCCCACGTAAGGAAGCCCTGCCGCGAGCACGCGAGATGCCCAGCGCATCCGCGCAGCCAGGCCGAGCACCGGCTCGTCGGAGAGATCGACGACGACCTCGGCTCCGTCGAAGCCGTCCACCAGCGGCACGCCGTAGTCGGCGGCGCCCCGCAACTTCTCGGCCCCACCAACGAGAATCGCGCCGACGAACTCATACGGCAACGACGCGAGCGCATCCCGCACCACCTCGGGGTAATGCTCGCCGTCGATCAGCGCGACAGCCCTCGTCACCGTTTCGCCGTCACCTCTCCTTCGATGCGCTCGGTGAACTTCTCGTACTCGAGCGTCTCGAGATCGAACTGGATGATGCGCTCCTGGCCGTGGAACGGGTACCGCCTCCAGACCTCGACATGCGTGCCGTCGATCTCGACGACGTTGTAACAGGGCCTCGTGTTGCCGCGGAGACGCAAAGTGGAGACGGTTCCGGTGTTCACGACGAAGAGATTTTCGAGCCGCCAGGCATACGGAACGTGCTTGTGGCCCGAGAGCACCAGGTTCACCCCGGCTCGCTGGAGGCACTCGATCGCGTCGCCCGCGTCGTACACGATGTTCCGCTCCCGCCCGGTGCCCGGCACCGGCAGCAGGTGGTGATGCATGACGAAGACGCGCAGGTCGGCGGCCGGCCCGAACTCGGCCTCGATCCAGCCGTACCGGCCGCGTCCGATCTGGCCATGGTCGAGGTCGGGCTCGGTCGAGTCGACGGCCACGACGGTGATCCCGGCCTTTCGCAGCACCGAATTTCGCTTGCCGAAGAGCTCTTCGAAGTGCACGTAGCCGACGTTTCGCGAGTCGTGGTTTCCGGGAATGACGACGAACGATTCGCAGTCGAGCTGGTCCAGATATCGCTTCGCCTCGGCGTACTCTTCCTTGAAGCCGTACGTCGTCAGATCGCCCGAGCAGACGACGATCTCGGGCTCGAGGGCGTTGATATCGGCGATCGCGCGCTCCAGCAGCTCCGGCATGAAATGCGGATCGCCGCAGTGGATGTCCGAAAGATGTGCGATCGTCCGGCGCGAAGACATGGTTCGGAGTGTAGATCCGCCATTGGTGGCACATCCGACGCCGTTGCTACCGTGGCGTTGAGTGTCACTGGAAACGCCTCATTTCCAGGCATATCGAGGGACGGACACGCCGCGTTTTGTCAACGAGGCAGAGCTCGAATACGCCAAGATTCTCGACTACTACGGGATCCCGTGGATGTACGAGCCCCGGACCTTCGTGCTCGAGCGTGACGAGGACGGCCGCGTGATCGAGGCCTTCACACCCGACTTTTATCTCCCTGACCAGGATCTTTATCTCGAGGTGACCGTGATGAAGCAGTCGCTCGTCACGCGCAAGAACCGCAAGCTGCGCAAGGTCAAGCTCCTCCATCCCGAGATCAAGATCAAGCTCTTCTACGCGCACGACTTCGAGCGGATCGCATCGCGGTACGGTCTCCGTAAGGCCTCTTGACGCGAACTGACGAACGAATCGGCGACATCTACCTCGAAGCGAG
The DNA here is from genome assembly GCA_035550275.1 of Gaiellaceae bacterium. Classification (GTDB taxonomy): domain Bacteria; phylum Actinomycetota; class Thermoleophilia; order Gaiellales; family Gaiellaceae; genus PALSA-600. The sequence goes on from DASZPQ010000055.1 coordinate 13,681, forward strand.
CGCGCTCGCTGCCCGCGTCCAGGAGCTGGGCGAGGAGATCGCGCGCGACTACGAGGGCCGCGAACCGATCCTGATCGGCTCGCTGAAAGCCTGTGTCCCCTTCGTCACCGACCTCTCGCGCGCGATCCCGATCCCGCACGCGCTCGACTTCCTCGAGCTCGCCGGCTACGCAGGCGCCGACCCGGGCGGCCACGAGCGGATCCGCTTCCTGAAGGACCTCGACCTGAAGATCGGCGGCCGGGACGTGATCCTCGTCGACGAGGTCGTCGACACCGGCCTGACGATGCACTACCTCTGCCGCACGCTCGCGCTCCGCGAGCCGGCGACGCTCGTCGGAGCGACGCTGTTCGACCGTCCCTATCGCAGGCTGGTCGACGATCTGCCGATCGGCTACGTCGGCTTCACGGTGCCGGATGAGTTCTTCGTCGGCTACGGCTTCGATCTCGACGAGCGCTGGCGGAACCTGCCGGATCTCCATCTGGTCCGCTCCGCCTGACTTGCCTAAAAGTTAGTCAAGGCTAAACTTTTTCTGTGTTCACTCGGCAAGTGCTCCCCAGGGGGCTTCAAACAGTCGACGAAGCCCTCCACCGAACACGGTTTCGCGTGCTCCCCTTCCTCGGGCCGGCGTTCATCGCCTGCGTCGCCTACATCGACCCGGGCAACTTCGCGACGAACATCGCCGCGGGCTCCGAGTACGGCTACACGCTCGTCTGGGTAATCGTCGTCTCGAACCTGATGGCGGTCCTGATCCAGACGCTGTCCGCGAAGCTCGGGATCGCCACGCGGCGGAACCTGCCAGAGGTCTGCCGGGACGAGTTCTCGCGCCGGTCCTCGATCCTGCTCTGGGTGCAGGCAGAGGCGATCGCGATGGCGACCGATCTCGCAGAGTTTCTCGGCGCGGCGATCGGCTTCCACCTCCTGATCGGAACGAGCCTCTTCCTGTCGACCGTGCTCACGGCGATCGCGGCGTTCGGGATCCTCGGCCTCCAGCGCTTCGGGCTACGGCCCTTCGAAGCGGTGATCGCAGCGCTCGTCGGCCTGATCGGCGTCTGCTACCTGGCGGAGCTGCTCTTCTCGCACCCGAACTACGGCGAGACCCTTCACCACGCCGTCGTTCCCGAGTTCCAGGGATCGGAGTCGATCCTGCTCGCCGTCGGGATCCTCGGCGCGACGGTGATGCCGCACGTGATCTACCTCCACTCGGCCCTGACGCAGGACCGGATCGTGCCCGAGACCGAGGCGGACGTCCACCAGCTGATGCGCTATACGCGGATCGACGTGATCATCGCGATGACGCTCGCCGGGCTGATCAACCTGGCGATGCTCGTGATGGCCGCGAGCACGTTCTTCCACAGCGGCCTGCACCATGTCGCCTCGATCGAGGCTGCCCATCAGACGCTGAAGCCGCTCCTCGGCCCCGCCGCCGCCGCCCTCTTTGCGATCGCGCTCCTCGGCTCCGGGCTCTCGTCTTCGGCTGTCGGCACGCTGGCCGGCCAGGTCGTGATGCAGGGGTTCATCCGCAAGCAGATCCCCGTCGGCCTGCGGCGCGCGATCACGATGCTGCCCGCGTTTCTCGTCGTCGCCCTCGGGATCAACCCCACTCGCACGCTCGTGATCTCACAGGTCGTGCTCTCGTTCGGAATCCCGTTCGCGCTCGTGCCGTTGATCCGCTTCACCTCGCGGCCTGACCTGATGGGCCAGCTCGTGAACCGCCGGGGCACGACACTGGTCGCCTGGACGGTAGCCGGCGTGATCATCGGCCTGAACGCGTTCCTGCTCGTGCAGACGCTCTCCTAGCTCGAGAGCGTGCAGCGATGCTCTTAGAGGTAGCCGAGCGGGTCGACGGGGTTGCCGTTGATCCGGACTTCGAAATGGAGATGCGGGCCCGTGCAATGACCCGTGCAGCCGACGTATCCGATCGTCTCGCCCTGGCCGACCTGCTCGCCACAGGTGACCGCGATTGCCGACTGGTGGGCATATGCGGTCGCGAGATTGCCGCCATTGTCGAGCACGACGAGGTTGCCGTATCCCTCTTCCCAGCCGCAGTAGATGACCTTGCCCGCTGCTGCCGCATGAATCGGGGTGCCCGTCGGGACGCCGATGTCGATCCCCTGGTGCATACGGCCCCAGCGCCAGCCGAAGGGGCTCGTGATCGGGCCGGTGACGGGCCAGATCAAGCCTGCCGAGGAGCGAGTCGCCGTCGACGCTGAGCTGCTCGACTGCTGCTCGGCGCGGATCTGCTCCGCGAGCGCCGCGCTCGAAGCCTGCAGCGCATCGATCTCGCCCGCCTCGGCTTGCTCCGAGCTCGTGAGCGACGAGAGCGCAACAAGCTTCTGGTGCTGCGTCGAGGAGAGCGAGCTCTGAGCCCCCACGAGCGCGGCGCGGTCCTGGCGCGCCTGCTCGGCGCGCGAGGCGATCGCGCGGGACTCGCCGTAGATCGTGTTCCTGAGCTTCGCGGTCTTCTTCCGGGCCTGCTGAATCGCGAGCTTCGCCTGCGCGACGGCGCGCTTGACCGACGCGTCCTCCTCGTGGATCCTCGTCACGTAGTTGAGCCCATCCATGGCCGACTCGATCGATCCAGATCCGAGCACCACGTCGAGCGTCGAGACCGTGTCCTCGTTCGACTCGTAGATCGCAACGAGCCGCTGGTTCAGCCTCTGGACGGCAAGCTTGTAGTTGCGCTGGAGGAGATGGAAGCGGGTCGTCTGGATCGCGAACAGCTTGTTCAGCGCCTGCAGGCGCTTCCGGTGCAGCGAGAGGTCTTCGTTCAGCGTCTGGAGCCGCAGCGAGACGTCGCCGACCTGGGCTTCGAGGCCACGGATGCGGGCGGTGACGTCGCTGATCTGGCTTCGGAGACCGGCCTCTTCTTGCTGCTGTGAGGCAAGCCGGCCGTGGAGGGTCGAGATCTGACTGTCGACCGCGGCCTTCTTCTGCGTGATGTCGTCGGCGAAGGCCGACGTCGAAAGAGCCAGCGCGAGCAAGAGCCCGAGGAAAAGCCACCTCGTCATCTGACGCTCATTCGCCGTCGCGAGGGGCTACTCCTGCGCTGCAGCGGCATCGATTGCGTCGATCCCGCGCAATGCATCGGCAGCCGAGCGGCGGAGCGGCCCGACGAGCGAGCGGTAGTCCTCGTCGCTCACCTTGCCGGTGGTGTGGTCGAACTCGAGCTCTTTCAGCGCTGCGAGCGCGCGGTCGCGCTCTTCGCTGAAGGCGAGCCGCTGCTCCTCGGCGGCAGACGTCGTCTCCAGGTGATCGTCTCCCTCGGGCTCGCGAAGGAACGGCAGCGCCACGAGCACAACCGCCGAGACGGCGAGCACGGCGCCCAGGATCAGCGCGCTCATGCCTTCGCGAGCGCGAATCGAGAGATCAGGCGTTTCTGTTCGCGCGCGTCAGGCCAGAGCGCGACGAGCGAGCCGAAGACGAAGATGAACCCAGCGATCCAGATCAGGTTGATCAGCGGCTTCACGAGCACCTTCAGATAGACGCTGCCGTCAGAGTTGATCTGGTTCGCGATCACGTAGAGGTCCTCCGCACGTGCCCAGTTCGTGTGGATGCCGACGTCGTGCGCAGGGCCCTGGTTCCCGAAATCGTTGATCCCTGACGTGAGTGTCCCCTGCGCGTTGCCCGAAAGGCGGAGGTTCGAGGTGATCGCGCTGTAGTCCGGGCCGTTCGACGTACGGGCGCCCATGTTCGTGAGCGTGTAGCCGTCGATCGTCATCGACTGGCCGACGGCGATCTTCTTCTCCGTGGTCGTGCCGTACGAGCTCGACCCTGCGATTCCGATCGCGAGCAAGACGATCGCCGCATGCACGATGTAGCCGCCGTAGCGGCGCCTGTTGCGCGAGACGAGCTGGAACAGCGATCCGGTCACCCGTGTCCCGCGGACGAGCTCGACCACGATCGTCGCGAGCACGAACGCCGAGAAGGTGTAGGCGATCAACCCGGGCACCGACGAGCCGGCACCATCCGCGATCAGCGCGATTCCCGTCACGAAGGCGACACCGAGCGGCCACCGAAGGGTGCGCACGAGCGCCCTGATCGACGTCCGCCGCCACGCAATCAAGGGGCCGACCCCCATCAAGAACAACAGCGGCAAGCCAAACGAGCGGAGGAAGAAGTCGTAATACGGCCTCGACATCGTCCGCGACTGGTTCTCGACGAGTTGGGTCAGCACCGGGAAGATCACACCCCAGAGGATGGTCAGCGCGAGCGCGACGAGCAGCAGGTTGTTGTAGAGAAAGACCGCCTCGCGTGAGAAGGCCGACTCGAGCTTCGTCCGCGCACGGAGCAGCGGCAGCCGCCAGATGATCAGACTGACCGAGAAGATGGTGGTCACGATCACGAAGCCGAG
>DASZPQ010000056.1:0-10367 GCA_035550275.1 Gaiellaceae bacterium
TGAACGGCTCGAATGCCCGCTCGAGCGAGCACACGTGCATTCCGCATCGCGAACTCGACCTGCGGTGCGGCAAGCGCATAGCGTTGGATCCGTCCCCGCTCGCTCCACTGGGTCGGCGCCAGTCGCACTGTTTCCTCTCCATGCGAGAGCGCCTCACGCAGTCCGGCGAGGATGCCGTCGGTAGCACGCGCGCGCGCGAGCGCCCCTTCCATCGCCTCGAGATCGCGCGATTCGAGCGCGGCCGCCACATCTTGAAGCACGGAGGCGAGCTCGGCGAACACCGGTCTGCCCGCCCGCTGCACGAGCTTCACCGGGTTCCGCGGTGCGACGACGAGCACCACGATCCCGACCAGCCCGCCGACGAGGGCATCGATGAACCGCGCCGGTACGACTCCGTGCGACGGCGAGATGATCGTGGCGACGAGCACGGCCGACGAGGCCGCCTGCGAGACGACGAGCTGACCGCCCCCGAGCAGGATCGCTCCCGACATCGCGAGCAGCACGACCAATGCCACCTGGCCGGGGCCTCTCCCGATCGCCGCGATCAGCGCGTCACCGACGAGGATCCCGACGGCGACGCCCACCACCATCTCGACTGCGCGGCGGGTGTGCTTGCCGGGCCCGAGCCCGAGTGCGATCACCGCCGCCACCGGCGCGAAGAAGGCGCTGCTCGTGTGACCGATCACGTCGCGAGCGAGAAACCACGCGATTCCCGCCGCCGCGGCGGTCTGGAGAAGCGGCACACCGGTGGCGCGAAGGACACGGGCTCGCGCGCGAAGGTGCACCAGGATCCGCTCACGCAGATGCTTCGAGGCAGTCGTGATTAGTTGAGTATCGCGGCGGCGCAGGTCGACGGGATCACGCAGAGCTTCGGTGCGCTGTCCGCAGCTGAGAGCCCGACAGCCTGGAGCTTCTTCGCCAGGTCGAAGGCAAAGACCACACGCCCGATCGCCACGTTGTACTCGACCGTCTTCCCATTGAGCTTCACCGGCGTCACCACGTGCCCCCGCGGCCAATGGCGAAGAAAGGCGGCGAGCGTGGTGCCGCGGCGATCGTCTCGCGACGTGTGGAAGAGACCCGCGTAGCGCACGAGTTCGACCGTGCTCGAGTTCGCGTCTTTCAGGCTCAGCACCGCCCACGCCGCGCTGACCTTCGTGGTGTGCGACCACAGCATCTCGGGCTTTCGCGGCTGGAGTGAGCCGCTGTAGTCGGGAAAGCCCCAGAGCTCGACGAACTTGGAGGACGACGCTCCGAGCTGGAGGCCTGCAACTCGCGCATCGGCGACGTCGATCGTCATGCTCCGATCTGGCTGGCTCGAGGCGAGGGCAAGCCGCGGCGCGGCCGCTGCCGTCGAAAGCGCAGCACAGGCGATTGCGCCCCAGCGAACAAACCCGATCGCCCGAAAAATGACTTGCTCCTCCTCGACCTTCCACCTCCGGCACGATCGCCGCAGGATCGTTCTCGAGTTCATCGGCTTCGGCTGCCCCTAATTTCGCCGCCGCGACCCGCGGGATTGCCGAGTTGCGCCCGCCTGGCCTATCCTCCCTCGTTGACGATGTCCCGCCTGCGCCGGATCCTCTTTCCGATCCGTCTCGCCGCCGCTCGACTCGGCTCGGGAGGTGGGCGGCTCGCGCTCGTCGCGCTCGGGATCGTCGCCGGAACGGCCGCTCTCGGTGCCGTGCTCGGCGGGCGTCTCGTCATGCAGGACCGCGCGCTCGCCCAGGCCACGGCGGCGCTCCCGTCGGGCAATCGCTCGCTCGAAGTCGCGTGGGTCGGCGATTTCGGGCCGACCTGGCGCGCGCTCGATCGCCAGGTCGTGCCGGCGATGGACAAGCTCGCCGGCCGGAAGCCGATCGCCACGATGCTCTACCGCGAGTCGCAGATCAACGGCCGCCTCGTCAACCTCCGGGCGGTGAACGGCCTCGCCCCATACGTTCACCTCGACGCCGGCCGGCTTCCGAAAACGTGTGTCCCGTCCCATTGCGAGGTGCTCCGGATCGCAGGCGTCGGCCCGGTGCCGTCGAAGTCGACCATTCGCCTGATCCAGGTCGGCCGCGCGACGCTCGACCCGGCCGCTCCGTTCAAGCCGTTCATTCAGCCGGCCGAGAGCGGCATTGTCTCGGCGGCCGTGCAGTACCACACGGCGCAGCCCTCGCCGGTGCTCCTCGCCGACGGAGTCGACGGCCTCTCGCGCACGTCCGAGCTCGCCACGTTCTTCCGCGCATACGCCTGGTTCGTCCCCGTGGAGGCCGGCGACGTCCATCCCTGGTCGGTCGGCGCCTACACGCAAAAGGTCGACCGGCTCCGCGCGCAGATGAGCGCCGACTCGGGCCAGTACGAGGTGACCGCGCCGACCGACCAGTTGACCGCGGCGGTCACGTCCTCGCGCGTCGCGGCCCGGCGGCTGCTGCTGCTCGGCGGCGAGGTGGGGACCCTGCTTCTCGCCTTCACGATCCTCGCGGCCGGCGCCCTGCGCCGTGAGATCACAGCGGCCCGCCAGCGTCTTGCATTCTCCGGTGCTCGCCGCAGTCAAATCGAGCTCCAGACGTTCGTGGAGACCGGGGCGGTTGCGGTCGCGGCGACGATCGTGGGCTGGGCAATCGGCGCACTCGTCGCGGCGGGCGTCGCCTCGCGAGCAGGATCGCCTGCCTGGCCGGTCGTCGAGCATGCACTCCTGTCTGCCACTGGCCTCACGACGGCTGCGGCAGCAGCGGCAACTGCAGCGGTGCTGCTCTACCTCGCAGTCCGAGCGCCCGCGCTTCAGGCCGGCCGGCTGACCGTGACGCCGCTCGACGTCGCCGCCCTGGCAGCAATCGGAGCGGTCGTGCTCGGCTACGCCCGCGGCTCGGTCGACACACAGTCGCTCGCGGCGAGCAAGGGCACAGGCGTCTTCGTCCTGCTCGTCCCGGGCCTCGTCACGTTCGCCGCGGCGATCTGCGCCGTTCGGCTCCTCGTGCCGACGCTCCGGGCGCTCGGCCGGATCGGCCGCCGCGGCCCGATCGCGCTCCGGCTCGCCGTCGTCTCACTGGCCCGAAATCCCGGCGGCGCAGCCACCGTCGCAACGTTCCTCGTCGCCAGCCTGGGGCTCGCCCTGTTCGCCGTCACGTACCGCTCGACGCTCCTCCAGGGCCAGCGCGACGAAGCCGCCTACGCGGCGCCGGCGCCATATGTCCTCGATGAGAACCTGTCGCAACTCGTCCCCGTCCTCCACGCCTGGAAGGGCGGGCCCGCGACCCAAATCGTGCGTCTCTCCGGCAACGTGCCGTCCTCGGCGAGCTTCACGTTCCTCGGAGTGCCGCCAACAGCGCTCGCCCAAACCGGCGGCTGGCGGAGCGACTTCGCTTCGACCTCGCTCGCCGCCCTGGCCAAGCGCCTGGCGCCGAAAACGTCGACGGCGCTCCACTCGACGGCGCTGCCGGCCGGAAAGACGTTCGCCTTGCCCGTCTCCACGAACGGCGACGACATCAGCGTGCGCGCGTTCTTCCGCTCGCCGCTCGGCGACTTCGACTCGGTGATCCTCGGCCCGACCGACGGCTCCAAGCGCATCGTCCTGCACGGCCGGATCCCGTTCACAGGCGCCACGCTGACCTCACTGGAGCTCGATCTGATCAGTCCACGGTTGACCGCCAACGGCGGCACGGGCACCCAACCGACGGCGCGAGGGGTGCTGCACCTCGGAGTGCCGAGCGTCGACGGAAAGCCCGTCACGAACGCATTTGCCGACTGGCTCGGGGTGCAGGGCGCCTCCATCCAGTCCACGGGAATCGCCTACTCGACGACCGCAGGCGACACGACCGTGATCAGGCCGCGGCAACCGACAGACGGAAATCCGATCCCCGTGCTGGCAACGCCTGCGATCGCGGCAGCGGCCGGCAACAACCGGATTGTGCCGCTGACGATCGAAGGCGAGCAGATCGTCGGGCACATCGTCGGGATCCTCCACCGGTTCCCGTCGATCGCGGGCGACGCGATCATCGCAGACCGCCAGACCGCGGAGACGGCCCTGGACACCAGCTCGCCGGGCCTCGGGACGACGAATGAGCTCTGGGTCGACTCGCTCGGGCAACCGGCCCCGTCAACCCTCACCGTGATCTCGCGCGCCCAGGTGCTCGCAGGCTTGCGCGCCGACCCGCTTGCCCGAGGGGCGTTGATCACGCTTGCCTCGGCTGCCGCGCTCGCACTGGCGCTCGCACTCATCGGGCTCTTGCTGGGAGTCGCAGGCGATCGACGCGACGAACGCGGAGAGCTGTTCGATCTCGAAGCACAGGGTGCGGCCCCGGCAACGATCCGAACCCACCTGCGCCTCCGCGCACTCCTCGTCGCCTGCTTCGGCCTGATCGGCGGCGCGATCACCGGCGCCATCCTGTCGTCCCTCGTGCTCTCGCTCGTCTCGGTGACCGCCTCGGCCGCGCTTCCCGAACCGCCGCTCCGGCTGGTGCTCGATGGACGGCTGCTCGCCGGGGCGATCGTCGCCTACGCCGTGCTGGCAGCTGTGCTCGTCTACGCCGCGACAGCTTTGCACGAGCGCGCTCCAGCACGAGCGGCGGAGGCAGCTGCATGAACGCGATCGAGCTCAAAGACGTGTTCCGTGTCCATTCGACCCCGGAAGGAGACGCCGCCGCCCTCCAGGGACTGGCGCTCACCGTGCGCGAAGGCGAGGTCGTGACCGTGCTCGGGCCGAGCGGCGCGGGCAAGTCGACGCTGCTGCGAATCCTCGCGGGGATCGAGCAGCCGTCGGCCGGAGTCGTGCGCGTCTTCGGCGAGGAGATCGGCAAGCTCAGCCCACGCCGCGCCGCCGGCTATCGCGCGACGATGCTCGGCTACGTCGACCAGCACTACGCGCGCGCCCTCGCCCCGGAGCTGAGCGCGCGTCAGCTCGTCTCGCTCCAGCTCGGGCTGCGCGGCGTCTCCGGCACCGAGCGGCTCCGGCGTGCCGACGAGCTGCTGGAGCGAGTCGGCCTGGAGCAGAAGCGCGACCGCCGCCCAACGCAGCTCTCCGGCGGCGAGCAGCAGCGCGTGGCCCTCTGCGCCGCGCTTGCGCACGGGCCGAAGGTCTTCCTCGCAGACGAGCCGACAGGAGAGCTCGACGCCGCCACCGCCGACCGCGTCTACGACCTGATCGGCGAGCTTGCTCGCGAGAACGGCGCGACCACCCTGATCGTCAGCCACGATCCGGAATCGGCGCGGGTCGCCGACCGGATCGTGCGGATCCGCGACGGCCGCGTCTCGGAAGAGTGGGCCCGCGACGACCAGGAGTCGGACACGATCGTGGTCGGCCGAGGCGGCTGGCTGCGGCTGCCCGAGGAGCTCCTGCTGCGCGCAGGAATCGGCGACCGGGCGCAAGCGCGCCTCGAATCCGGCGCCGTCGTCGTCGCCCCCGCAGGCGAAGCCGTTAGTAACAAGTTGTTACAAGCGCCTGAGACGCTCGCGCCGGCGCGCGCGACTGAGGTCGTCGCCGCGGTTCGCGGGCTTTCGAAGAGATATGGCGAGACGCGCGTGCTCGACGGGCTCGACGCGTCGTTCACAGGCGGCGCGCTGCACGCGATCACCGGCCCGTCGGGCTCGGGGAAAACGACATTCCTGCACATCCTCGCCGGGCTCGAGCTTCCAGACGGGGGCGAGGTGACCGTGGCAGGAGTCGAGCTCACCCACCTCGACCGCGCCGAGCGCGCCGCACACCGTCGGGCGGCGATCGCCTATGTCGGCCAGCAAGCCGGCCTCGTGCCGCACCTCTCGGCGCTCGAGAACGTCGAGCTCGCGCTCACCCTCCGTGGGATCACGGAGACACGCGTGCCCGCCCTGTCCGCTCTGGAGGCTGTCGGACTCGCCGAACGCACCCGGCAGCGCGTCTCGCGCCTCTCCCAGGGCGAGCGCGCCCGCACGGCGATCGCCCGGGCAATCGCCGTGCGCCCGAAGCTGCTGCTCGCCGACGAACCGACCTCGCGGCTCGATCAGGCGAACGCGCTCGCCGTCTCGCTGCTCCTCGCCCGCCTCGCCCGCGACACGGGCGCCGCCGTGCTCTGCTCGACGCACGACCCGCTCGTGATCGAGCAGGCCGACGACGAGCTCAAGCTCTGATCTCGCCGACCAGCTCGCCGCGGCTGTTCGTCAGCGGAACGCTCAGGAACTCCTCGATCCCGAGCACGACGCCGAGCGCAGGCCGAATCGCCCGCCCAGCGCCGTCTTCGACCTTCAGCGCGATCCCCACCCCAGCCGGCGAGGCCGCGCAGAAGAGCCCTTCTGCCCCGCCCTTCGCGATCCATCCCGGCCGCAGCCCCATCAGCTGCGCATCGTTGCCGCCCTCCCAGCTGATCAGCTCCGGGCGCGCCCGCATCGCGTCGGCGATCCGCGGGGGCGTTCGCAGCAGCAGCGCGGCGGCCTCGGAGAGCGGCATCGCGAACGTCGGGACGCCGCAGCCATCGATCGCCGTGTCCTCGCCGCCGACCAGCTCGGCAATCCGCACCTGGAGCGGATGCGACGCGAGCCTGTAGCCCTCGAACGGCCAGCCATTCGCCCGGCAAGCCGCGAGCATCCCGGCGTGCTTCCCCGAGCAGTTGTGGCCGAGCCGTCCTTCGGGACGTCCCGCCTGCGGGCCGCACTCGAGATCGTCCGCGGTCGCCCCGGCCCGCGCGAGCAGCGCTCTCACGGCGGCGAGCTGCTCCGGCAGCGCATTGTGCGAAGCGCACGCGATTGCGAGCTCCTCGTCGGTCAGGTCGTCATACGCCTCGAGGAGGGGAATCGCCTGGATCGGCTTCGCCGACGAGCGCAGGAAGCAGAAGACGTCGTCGCCGAAGGCAATCCCGTCTGTCGTCCGGACGTGGACGCGATGGACGGACTCTGTGACGTCACCGCGCTGCACGGTTACCCTGATCGGGTCCACCCGCAGGAGCGTAGATGCCCGAGCTGCCTGAGGTCGAGGCCTGGCGCCGCCAACTCGACCCGAACGTCAAGCGAAGCCCGATCGAGCAGGCCGGCCCGGCACATATCGCCACGCTGAAAACGTTCGATCCGCCGCTCTCGACTCTGGTAGGTGAACGGTTCCAGGGCGTCCGCCGCCGGGCCAAGCGCTTCCTGCTCCCGACGGACGACGGCGAGCTCGTCCTGATGGTTCACCTGATGAGCGCAGGCCGCCTGCGCTACATCGAGCCTGATGGGAAAGCTCCGAAGACGCCGGCCTTCCGGCTCCGTTTCGATGACGGCGGCGAGCTCGTGCTCACGGAGGCAGGCAAGAAGAAGCGCGCCGGAGTCTGGCTCCTGCGACCCGACTCGCTCGCAGCCGAGCTGGAGCATCTCGGCCCTGAAGCCGACGAGCTCACCGCCGAGTCGCTCGCACCGATCCTCGCCTCCGACTCGCGCCGGCTCCACTCCTTCCTGCGTGACCAGCGCCTGATCGCCGGCATCGGCCGAGCATGGGCAAACGAGATCCTCCACACGGCGCGCCTCTCCCCCTACGCCCTTTCCACGCAGCTGACGGACGAGGAGATCGAGCGCCTGGCGGCGGCGATGCACGACGAGCTGGCGCGCGGGCTCGAGCTGCGGCTCGCAGGAAAGAGCAACGAGGAGACGTATCGCGTCCACAACGCCCTCGGCCAGCCGTGCTGGCGGTGCGGCACCCCACTCGCGCAGATCGACTTCGAGGAGCACACGATCTACTACTGCCCGGAATGCCAGACCGAGGGACGCACGCTGAAGGACCGCCGGATGTCGAGGCTGCTCCGATGAGGATCGAGCAGGTGACCGAGGCCGACGAAGAGCTCGTGGACGTGATCCGCCGGCTGCTCCCGCAGCTTTCCGAGGCGCGGACCCCGCCGACACTCGAGCAACTCGCCGAGACGGTCGCCGGCGAGACGATGCTCGTCGCGAAGAATGACGACGGGAAGATCATCGGCACGCTGACCCTGATCACCTATCGCGTCTCCTCGGGCCTGAAGGCACGGATCGAAGACGTGATCGTCGACGAGTCCGCGCGCGGGCAGGGGATCGGCGAGGCGCTGACCCGTGAGGCGATGCGCCGCGCGACCGAGGCGGGGGCCCGCATGGTCGAGCTCACCTCGATGCCCTATCGCGAGGCGGCGAACCGGCTCTACCGCAGGCTCGGCTTCGTGAACAAGCGGACGAATGTCTACGTCTGGTGGCCCCGGTAGCTTCTTCGCGGTGATCAGAGAGCATCCAGACCGCGGCGGTTGGCTCGAAGTCGTCTGCGGGCCCATGTTCAGCGGCAAGAGCGAAGAGCTGATCCGTCGCCTGCGCCGGGCAGAGATCGCGGGCCAGAAGACGCTGATCGTGAAGCCGGTGATCGACAGCCGCTACGACCTCGGACACGTCGTCTCACACGCGGGCGTGAAGATGCGCGCCGTCACGGCAGAGTCGAGCGCCGAGGTGCTCCGGCTCGCGAGCGGGTACGACGCGGTCGGCGTCGACGAGGTGCAGTTCTTCGACGACGGCATCGTCGAGGCGATCGAGACGCTTGTCGAGCGCGGCTCGAGAGTCGTCGTCTCCGGCCTCGCGCAGGATTTCCGCGCGCAGCCCTTCGGCTCGATGCCGACGTTGTTGTGTGTCGCCGACTTCGTCGACAAGCTCCAGTCGGTCTGCCATCGCTGTGGCGGGCCCGCGACCCTCACGCAGCGGCTCCTCGACGGCAAGCCGGCCCCGTTCGAGGGCGAGACGGTCCAGATCGGCGCGCTCGACTCGTACGAGGCACGCTGCCGGACGTGCTACGAGCCGGGCTACGACACCCCGGCAGCTCTCACCGGCTAGACCGGCTTCGCGATGCGAAGCCTGCGCGCGCTCGTGAGGCCGCCCGCGTCCCCCGTGCCAGACGCTTCGCCCCAGCCCCAGCAGCGCAGCATTCGCTGGCACTACCTCGCGCTCTTCGCCCTGGCCGCAGCTGCCATCGTCGTGCTGGCATACGAAGCTCCGCTGACCTACGACGAGGCCTACAACCGGCTGGTCTACGGCAATCTCGGCGTCACCAAGATCCTCGAGACATACAACGCCCCGAACAACCACCTGCCGTTCACCGTTCTCCAGTCCTGGATTCCGAACCGGCTGCTCAGGTGGGACCCGTGGACGATCAGGATCGTCGGCGTCGCGTTCGGGATCGCGATGGTTGCCGAGCTGATCGGAGTCGCCGCCGCGCGTCGCTCCACCCCGCTTCTGGGCCTGTTCATCGTCGCGGGCTCGCCGATCCTCGTCACCTACCTCTTCGTCGCGCGCGGCTACACGTTCTCGGCCGTCCTGTTCGGCGTCGCAGCGGCGCTCCCGGTCCTACTCGCTCGCCGCGATCCCGTGCTCGGCGCCTGTCTGGGCGGGGCTGTTCTCGCCTTCGCGACGTGGCCCGTCCCGACGAACGGCTTCATCGCTCCGGGTTGGATCGTCGCCGTGCTCGCAATCTGGGGATTCCGGGCCGCGATCGTCGGCACGGCCGTGTACGCGACCGCGCTCACGATCATGTTCGCTCCAGTGGCGAGCCAGGTGCGCGCCCAGTCGAAGGTGCACTGGAACACACCACAGCGCTGGTGGACGTGGGTGGGCGACCTCCTCGCAGCATCGAGCCTGCTGTCTGTGTGCCTGATCTTCGTCGGAGTGCTCGCGATCGCAGCGTTCGTCCTTCAGCATCGCGCTCGCCCTGCGGCCGGCTTCCACGCGCTCGGCGCATCCGCCCAGCTCGCGGTGATCGCGTTTGCGATGAGCGGCTCGTGGTTCGTCCTGATCGGAGCTGGCCACGTGTTCGGGCTCGAGCTTCCGTTCGTACGCTCCGCGGTTCCTGCGCTCTGGGTCGGCGTGCTCGCAGTCGTCGCCGGTTTCCCGAAAGGAAGACTCGAGGTCGTCGCGGTCGCGTTGCTCGTTCCCGGGCTCATCCTGGGCGGGCTGATGTGGACGAGGGCGATCAGCGACGGCGACTGGGCACGCGTTTCGCAGACCAGCCGCAACGACGTGCTCGACGGCACGACTCCGGCAACGATTCGCAATCTCTCGTCGATCCACGCCGACAGGCTCGTCTGCTCAGGCTATGACAGCTACGTCTGCGACCTGGTGGCGCCGTCTCTCGTGTCTTCCGGTGTCACGAGCGTCGGCGTCGCGAACGAGCCCGTGTCAACGATGGGTTGCGCGATCGGGTCGCACAAGCCGGCGCAGCCATTCCAGGTGCTGGTCTACCGCCAGAGCAAGCAGCTCGGCGTGCTCTGCCACTGAGAAGCGCTACGCGAGCAGCACCCGGAGCGTCTCAGCTTCGAGCGCAAGCCGACCGCCGAGGGCCTCGATGACTCGGCCGGCGATCGCCGCGCCCAGGTCCTTGAGCTCGCCGCCAAGCACGACCGGAGCGGCGGCGGCATTCACCGGAGCGAGCTCGAGGTCGCGCCCATGAA
>DASZPQ010000057.1:0-46962 GCA_035550275.1 Gaiellaceae bacterium
CGGACGCCGAGTACCTCGATGCGATGCGCCGCGGACTGAAGCTGGCAAACGCCCGCGGCGTCACCGCCGTCCACGACAAGGACGGATGGCTCGGGGCTCTTGGGCTCTGGCGGCAGCTCGAGGAGGCGGGATCGCTGTCAGTTCGCGTCTGGCAGTCCCTTCCCCACGCTCGCGTCGACGAGCTTCGAGCGCTCGGCCTGCGCTCGGGGTTCGGCAGCCCGTTCCTGCGCGTCGGCTATCTGAAGGTGTTCATGGATGGGACGCTGGGCTCGGGAACCGCCTGGATGCTCGACGGCTCCGGCGTGCAGATCACGAGCGGCGAGGAGCTCGCCGAGATCATCGTCCGAGGTGCCGAGGCAGGCTTCCCGGTGGGCGTCCACGCGATCGGCGACCAGGCGAACCGCGATGCGCTCGACGCATTCGAGCGCACGCGCGACACCTGGGCGCCGCTCGGCCTCCGCCATCGGATCGAGCACGCCCAGCTCCTGGCCCCCGAGGACATCCCTCGCTTCGCGAAGATCGGCGTTGCCTGCTCCGTGCAGTTCTCGCATGCCCCCTCCGACCGCGATCTCGCCGAGCGATTCTGGGACGGAAACCTCGCCGGCGCCTACGCCTACCGCTCGCTCTGGGATTCGGGGGCCGTGGTCGCAAACGGCTCCGACGCGCCGATCGAGGCGCTCGATCCACTCGCCGGCATTCGGGCCGGCGTGCGCAGGACGATCGACGGGCGCGACGCATGGCGGCCGGATCAGGCGTTGACCGTCGCGCAGGCCTTCGAGGCGACGAGCGTCACACCCGCGTGGCTGACGGGCGACGAGCGGCGCCGGGGGAAGCTCTTACCCGGCTACGCGGCGGACCTCGTCGTGCTCGACCGGGACCCGTGGGAGGATCTCGACGCCGAGGTCGTGGCGACGATGGTCGCGGGCCGCTGGGTCCACAACCCGCCGCCCTGGCCTTGAACCGACGCGGCTCTTTTGGACAGCTCGTCACACTCTCGTGACGGTACGTCGTCCCGACGATGTGGAATGTGACAGCCGACGCCCGGGAGCGAGGCGGCCGACTCGATCAGAGAGCGGCGAGCGCGCGGAAGAGCTCGCGCGCCGAGGCGATGCCGAGCGGCACGTACTCCGCGACCAGGCGCTCGTTCGGCGAGTGGATGTTCGAGTCCGGCAGGCCGAACCCGGTGATGATCGTCGGAATCCCCTTGTCCGCGAGGGCAGGAACGATCGGCAGCGTGCCGCCGGAGCGGATCAGCGCCGGGCGGCGGCCGAGGACGCTCTCGAAGGCGTCGAGCCCGAGCTGGATCGCTTGCGAGTCGGGCGGGACGATCCCGGCCGGAGCCGACGACCAGAGCTCGATCTCGAGCTCCGCGCCCTCCGGTGCAGATTCGCGGAGCAGGCGCTCGACCTCGGGCGCGATCTCGGCCACCTTCTGTCCCGGCGCAAGCCGGATCGAGAGGTTCGCAACCGCGCTCACCGGAAGCACGGTCTTCTGGAGATGCGGCGAGCCGCTCTCGAACCCGTTCACGTCGAGCGCAGGCTCGGCAAAGGTGCGGAGATAGAACTCCTCGGCCGCCTTCGGATCCGTCGGCCGGGCACCTTGCTCGGCCAGCTCATCTGCCCCGGTCGGCAACTCCTTCCAGCCGGCGAGCTCCTCGGCGGTCGGCGGCACGAGCCCCTGGCGGAGCGGCTCGACGAGCCGCCCGTCGCGCGCGATCAGCTTCGAGATCGTGTCCGCGAGCGCGTGCGCGGCGTTCAACGCCGCGCCGCCGTAGATTCCCGAGTGGAGATCGCGGTCGCCGGTCTTCAGCGTGACGTGGAAGTAGACAAGCCCGCGCGTAGCCAGGTTGAACGCCGGCACGTCCCGGCGAATCATGCCGCTGTCGAAGATGATCGCCGCGTCGGCCCCGCGCTCGTCGGCCTCCAGGAACTCGACGATCGAATGGCCGCCGGTCTCCTCCTCGCCGTCGCAGCAGAAGCGGACGTTCACCGGCAGCTCGCCGGACTGCGCCAATTCACGCGCGGCCGCGAGCATCATGTAGAGCTGGCCCTTGTCGTCGACCGTGCCGCGACCATAGAGGTAGCCGTCGCGCACCTCGGGCTCGAACGGATCCGACTCCCAGAGCTCGAGCGGGTCAGGCGGCTGCACGTCGAAGTGCCCGTAACAGAGAACAGTCGGCACGTCGCCGCCGCTCGAAGCGCGCAGCTCGCCGATCGCGAGCGGCTGGCCGTGCCAGTCGATCACGTCGCACTCGCCACCGGCGGCACGGATGAAGTCGCAGACCCACGTCGCGCCGCGCTTCACGTCCTCGGCCCGCGCCGGGTCGGCGCTGATCGAAGGAATGCGCAGGAACTCGGCGAGCTCGTCGAACCAGGCTTCGGCCATGTCCCCCGAGTCTAGTTAAGCGACGTCGCGCAGCTTCTTGGCTTCGGCCAGAGCCCGCAGCTTCTTCAACGACTGGTTCTCGATCTGGCGGATCCGCTCGCGCGTGACGTTGAACGTGCGGCCGACTTCGTCGAGCGTCAGCGGGGCCGTCCCGTTCAGGCCGTAGCGAAGCTCGAGCACCGAGCGCTCACGCTCCCCGAGCATCCCGAGCGCGCGCGCAAGCGTCTCGTTGCGCAGGATCGTGTCGGCCGCCTCGTCGGGCAACGGCTCGGAGTCGTCCTCGATGAAGTGCCCGAACTGCGACTCCTCGTCGTCGCCGACCGGCTTCTCGAGCGACACGGGCACCTGCGCCGTGCGACGGATCTGCTCGACCTCCTCGACCGGAAGATCGAGCTCCTCGGCGATCTCGGCAGATGACGGGTCGCGGCCTTTCTCGGCGCGGATCTTGCGCTCCGTGCGAAGAATCTTGTTCAGCTTCTCGACCACGTGGACGGGCATCCGGATCGTCCGGGCCTTGTCGGCGAGCGCGCGGGCCACGGCCTGGCGAATCCACCAGGTGGCGTAGGTCGAGAACTTGAAGCCGCGGCGGTAGTCGAACTTCTCGGCCGCGCGCACGAGCCCGATCGTCCCTTCCTGGATCAGGTCGAGGAACGGCAGCCCCTGGTTGCGGTACCGCTTGGCGATCGAGACGACGAGGCGCAGGTTCGCCTCGACCATCTCCTGCTTCGCCCGATGGTCGCCGCGCTCGATGCGCTTCGCGAGCTCGACCTCCTGTGCCGCAGTCAGGAGATCGACCTTGCCGACGTCTTTCAGGAAGAGCTGGAGCGAGTCGGTGGAGATCTCCAGCTCGAACTCGACAGGCTCCTCCTCCTCGGCTGCGATTGCCTCGACGGACTGGAAGCCGTCGCTCGGCTCGAGCTCTGAATCGAGCTCAACGACCTCGAGCTCCGGCTCGTCCTCGAAGAACACGACGTCGGAGTCGACGCTCATCTGCCCCTCTGGGGCTGCGATGACGTCCGCGGTGAAATCCATGCGAGGCGCGTAAGGATGCGCAACTCTTACATCGGTGTCGGACGGACACCATGCGCCAAACGGCTTATTTCGAAGTGGTCGCCGCGCCGGCCTGTTTGAGCTTGCTCAGGAAGGCCTCGGCGTTGCGCCCGAGCACCGTCGACCCGCCGAGCGCAACCGTCTTCTGGAACTGCGTCACGGCCGCGCTTCCCTGACCGGTGACCGCGAGCAGATAGCCCAGGAAGTACCGCACGAGCTGACTCTTCGGGAAGCGCTGGGTCAACGGCCCGAGCTGCGAGAACGACGCGTTCAGGTTGTCCTTGTCGAAGCGGCCGACCGCCTGGGCAACGAGCGCCTCGACGTCGTTCGGGTTCTTTCGCACGGCGCGTTCGTAGAGCGCTTCCGCCGAATGCTGATGTCCCTCGACCTGCAACTTCGCACCGCGCACGAGCAGCGGGTTGCCGCTGAGCGGGGTGAAGATCGGATCGCCGGGGAAGAACTGCGGATGCAGCAGGCTGTCGGCCTTCACCTCGATCTCGGTGTTTCGTCCCCACTTCTTCGCCGCCTTCAGCGGCGCCTCCGCATCAGCGTCGTACCCCGCCCAGATCAGCGCGATCCCGAGATAGAGCTGGACGACCGGATCGTGGGGATAGTCCTGGCCAAGCGCGACCATCTCGTTGACGCTGTTGTGCGGCCAGGTCCGGTACGCCGCGCGGATCTTGGCAGCCTCCGGGGTCGGCAGGACCTTTGCGAGCGGCGGCTTGCCGGCCTCCGCAATTCGTTTCGCCGGCGACTGGTCGGTCGCCAGGGTCACTCCGACCACAATCCCGACCGCCGCCGCAGCGACCACCGCCACGAGGACGCGTACCCGTAGACGCGACGACATCTCCTTGAAGGTAGCGACAGTGGCGGGAGGCGACGTCGAGGAGCTACTATCTTTTTTATAGCCATGGCGACCTACCGGGAACTCCTCCAGCGCGTAAAGGCCGAGATCACCGAGATCGACGCACCGTCGATCGATCTGAAAGGCGACGCCGTCCTCGTCGACGTGCGCCGCCACGACGAATGGGAGCAGGGCCACATCCCGGGCGCGATCCACATCCCTCGTGGCAGCCTCGAATCGCGGATCGAAGGGCTCGTCCCCGACCGCAACGCCACGGTCGTCGTCTACTGCGCCTCCGGCGAACGCTCTGCGTTCGGCGCGAAATCCCTCGCCGAGCTGGGCTATCTCAATGTGAGCTCGCTTGCTGGTGGTTTCACCGACTGGAAGCGCAACGGCTACGAGATCGATCTCCCCCGCTCCCTCTCCCCCGAGCGGCGGACGCGCTACTCGCGCCACCTCCTGATTCCGGAGATCGGCGACGAGGGACAGCTGAAGCTGCTCGACTCGCGCGTGCTCCTGATCGGCGCCGGCGGGCTCGGCTCTCCGGCTGCGCTCTATCTCGCCGCTGCCGGTGTCGGCCGGATCGGGATCATCGACGCCGACATCGTCGACGAGACGAATCTCCAGCGCCAGATCGCCCATTCACTCGACACGCTCGGCTCGCCGAAGGTCGACAGCGCGAAGCGCTCGATCGAAGCGCTGAACCCGGACGTCGAAGTGCGCACCTACCGGGAGCGCCTGACCTCCGAGAACATCGACCGGATCCTCGACGAAGGCTGGGACGTGATCGTCGACGGCGCCGACAACTTCCCCACTCGCTATCTCGTCAACGATGCATCGGTGTGGCGCGGGATCCCCGTCGTCCACGGCTCGATCTACCGCTTCGAAGGGCAAGTGACGGTCTTCAAGCCTGGCGACGGTCCCTGCTACCGCTGCCTCTTCCCCGAGCCGCCGCCGCCGGAGCTCGCGCCGTCCTGCTCGGAAGGAGGAGTGCTGGGCGTGCTCCCGGGCATCGTCGGCACGCTCCAGACGAACGAGGCGCTGAAGCTCGCATTGGACATCGGCGACCCGCTGATCGGACGCCTGCTCCTCGTCGACGCGCTCGCCGCTGACTTCAGCGAAGTGCGCGTCGCCAAGAATCCGAACTGCCCGGTGTGCGGCGAGCACCCGACGATCACCGAGTACATCGACTACGTGGAGTTCTGCTCCCGATGAGCGTCGTCCGCGTCCCGCCCGCCCTGCGCGAGGAGACCGGCGGCGCCCGTGAGGTCGAGGCCGACGGGGCGACCGTGCGCGAGCTGCTCGACAACCTTTCGTCCAGTCTTCCGAGCCTCGGCGAGCGCATCTACGACGGCGAGGGCATCCGCCCGTTCGTGAACGTCTACGTCGACGGCGAGGACGTGCGGACGCTGGGCGGGCTCGACGCTCCGGTTCGCGAGCACGCCACGGTGGTGCTTCTGCCCGCCATGGCCGGCGGCAGTGCCCGCGCCCGCTAACTCACTTCTCGACCTGATCGGGAACACCCCGCTCGTCGAGCTGAAGCGGCTCTCGCCCCCGGGCGTCCGGATCTTCGCGAAGCTCGAGAGCCAGAACCCGACCGGGTCGATCAAGGACCGGATCGCGCTCGCGATGGTCGACGCAGCCAACCTCGAGCCGGGCAAGGAGCTGCTCGAGCCGACCAGCGGCAACACCGGAATCTCGCTGGCGCTCGTCGCGAAGCTGCGCGGCCTGAAGCTGACCTGCGTGATGCCGGAGAACGCGACGCCCGAGCGCCGAACGGTGCTCGGCCTCTACGGAGCGACGATCGTCGACTCGCCCGCCGAGGGCGGATCGAACGGCGCGGTTCGGCTGGCGCAGGAGCTGGCGGCCGCAGATGACCGCTACGTGATGCTCTTCCAGTATGCGAACGAGGCGAATGTCCGAGCGCACTACGAGGGCACCGGCGCCGAGATCGTCCGCGACCTGCCCCGGGTCGATGCCCTGGTCGCAGGGCTCGGCACGGGCGGCACGTTGATGGGCACGGGCGCACGCGTGAAGGAGGCGAATCCCGACGCGATCGTCGCGGCCGCCGAGCCGGTGCCGGGCGAATTGGTGATGGGGCTCCGCTCGCTGGAGGACGGCTACGTGCCGCCGATCCTCGACGTCTCCAAGCTCGACCGCAAGCTGCTCGTCTCGAATGCCGAGTCAGTTGCGGCCGTGCGCGCGCTGCTCGAGTTCGAAGGCATCTTTGCCGGCGTCTCATCCGGCGCGGTCGCGCACGTCGCGCGGCGGATCGCGGACGACCTCCCGGAGGGCTCGACGGTCGTCTGCGTGCTCGCCGACGGCGGCTGGAAGTATCTCTCGGCGCCGTTCTGGCACGAGACCGACGTGGAGGAGTCGATGGAAGGGACGCTCTGGTGGTAGTTAGCGACGCAATCCGGGCAGAACTGCGGGCGCACGCGTCCGAAGACGCGCCGAACGAGTGCTGCGGCCTGATCGTCTTCAAGGACGGCGTCGCAGAACGCTACGTCCGTGGCCGAAACCGGCTTGCCTCGCCCTACCGCTACGAGCTCGAGATCGATCCGGAGATCTGGTTTCTCGAAGACGACGGCTACGAGCTCGCGGTCTTCCACTCGCATCCGGAAACTGAGCCGCGCCCGTCGCGAACCGACCGCGAGCTGGCGGGGCTCTGGTCGGGCAAGCCGTTCCTGATCTACGGCCTGAAGCTCGACGAGCTTCGCGCGTGGCGGATCGCCCGCGACGAGGTCGAAGAGATCGAGCTGACGTAGGATTGCCCCGATGAGCATCGTCCTGATCGAAGCGCCGTCACTCGGAGAAGCCTGGATGCGCGTCTCGCGCACGATTCTCGAGACCGGCGAGCTCACGGCCTACGACCAGCAGCCGACGCGCGAGATCGCACTCATGACGATCGTCGTCGATCACCCGGACTCGAGCGACCCGATCATCGCCGAGCTCGGCGACCCGGACTGGCTCGTCTGGATGCACGAGAACTTCTTCGTCCAGAAGGACGTCCCGGAGCTCGGGAACGCCAAGAGCTACGCGGTGCGGCTCTTCAACTACGGCGGCACCGGCCGCGACCAGATCGCCTGGGTCGTCGACCAGCTACGCGCCGACTCCGAGCGCCGCTCGGCCACGATCACGACCTTCCAGCCGCTGACCGACACGACCTACATCCCGTGTGTGAGCCTCCTCGACTTCTGGCTCCCGGACGGCAGGCTCGAGCTGATCGTCTACGCGCACAGCCTCGACTTCGGCAAGAAGGCATACGGGAACCTGATCGAGCTGGCGCATCTCCAGGAGCACGTCGCGGCCGAGCTCGGCGTCGAGGTCGGCCGCCTTGTCATCCACTGCAAGTCGGCGCACGTCTACGAGCCCGAGTGGGAACTGATGGGCCGGCTGACCGCCGGCACCGCACTCGCTGCGTCTTAGAGAATCGCCCGCGGATACGCGCGCGCCGCGGCGAATGCCATTGCCGCGAAGAAGCCGATCCCGACGGCAAAGTCGACCCAGAGCGTTCCGCCCACACTGATCCCGAGCATCAGCTGGCGCATCCCGTGCACCTCGTAGGTGAGTGGATTCACCCGCGCGACGATCCGTAGCCAGGTCGGCATGATCGAGAGCGGATAGAGCGCGCTCGAGGCGAAGAACAACGGCATCAGGATCAGCTGCCCGATCCCCATGAACCGCTCGCGCGTGCGGACGAGCGACGCCAGCACCATCGACAGGCAGGCGAAGCCGGCCGTCCCGAGCACGAGCAGCACGAGCGCGCCGATGATCTGAACGGGCCTCCAGTCGATCGAGAT
The DNA here is from genome assembly GCA_035550275.1 of Gaiellaceae bacterium. GTDB lineage: Bacteria > Actinomycetota > Thermoleophilia > Gaiellales > Gaiellaceae > PALSA-600. The sequence goes on from DASZPQ010000057.1 coordinate 8,083, forward strand.
GCTGGTGATCGCCATCACGATCAGCAGCACCGAGGCCTGGGTCAGGGCCCGGATGCCGGCCCCGCCGGCCTTTCCGAGCACGATCGCGAGCCGTGGGATCGGTGTCGCAAGCAGACGCTGAAGCTGCCCGACGTCGCGCTCCCAGATCACTGCGAGCCCGAAGAAGATCGCGATGAAGAGCGCGGCCTGGGCCATCACTCCGGGAGCGAGGTACGCCTGGTAGTCCGGGTAGCCCCCGCTCAGCTGGTGGTTGCGCCGCAGAGCGGTGCCGAAGATGAACAGCCAGAGCAGCGGCTGCACCGAGCGGGTGAGGATGTCGACGTGGTCGTGGCGGAGCTTTCGCAGCTCGGCCCACGCCATCGCGACAGTGCCGTCCCGCAGGCGCGAGAGGACGGTGCCGAGCGGACGGCGGGCGGCCGGCTCAGCCGAGACGGCGGGAAAGCCTGCGGCTTGCACGGGCATCTCTGAAACTCCCCCCTTCTCCGATTCCGTCGCCGGTCGCGGCGGTAAAGACGTCTTCGAGCGCCGGGACGTCGTACTCGCTGAGCAGCTCTGCGGGGGAGCCCTGCGCGACGAGCGTGCCGAAGTTCATGATCGCGATCCGCTCGCAGTAGCGCTCGGCCTCTTCCATCTGATGCGTCGTGACGAGCAGGGTCGTCCCGACCTCCTCACGCAAGACATCGAGGCGCTCCCAGACCATGCGCCGTGCGGTCGGGTCGAGGCCGACCGTCGGCTCATCGAGAAACAGGACCTGCGGCCGGCTCAGGAGCGCGGTCGCGATCTCGAGCCTGCGCAGCATGCCGCCGGAAAGCGTCCGGCCAAGGCGATCGAGGAACGAGTCGAGATTCATCGCTTCGACGGCCTGCTCGATCCGCTCCGCGCGCTCGCGCCGCTTCACGCCGGTGACGCGCGCGTAGAACTCGAGGTTCTCGTGCGCGGTCAGCGCGCCGTCGATCGAGATCGCCTGCGGGATGTAGCCGATCGTCTCGCGCACGGCCAACCCGTCGCGAACCGTGTCGTGCCCGGCGACGAGCGCGCGCCCTTCCGTCGGCTTCAGCAGCGTCGTCAGCACGCGAATCGTCGCCGTCTTCCCCGCGCCGTTCGGCCCGAGCAGGCCGAACACCTCGCCGGCCGCGACCGCAAACGACACACCCGAGACGGCCTCGACCTCGTCGAAGCGCACGACAAGATCGTCGACGAGGACTGCGGCAGCGTCGCTCATACCGGCGAGAGCTCCTCGCTCTTGGCCCGCAGCGCTGCGGCAGCTTTCGTCGTCAGCCGGACGAGCTGGACGCGATCCTTCGGCTCGAGCGCGCCCAGAACCTCGCAGAAGAAGAGCTGCCGCCTGGCCGCAATCCTCGAGACAAGCTCGATTCCGGCGGCCGTGAGGCCGACGATCGTGACGCGGCGATCCTCTGCCTTCGTCCGGCGCTCGGCGACGCCGGCGTCCTCGAGGCGGTCGACCATCCGCGTCGCGGTCGTCTCGTCGACCCCGATGCGCTCGGCCAGCTCGCCGATCCGCAGCTCGCCCGCCTCTGCCAGCACGTCGAGCGCGTAGAGCTTCGTGGGTGTCAACGGAGACGACGCGCCCGCCTGAAGCGACGCCAGCATCCTCCGGCTCGTGAGCGTCCGCCCTAGCTCGCGCCAGCGCTGCGACAGCTCTTCGGCCAAAGGCTCGAGCTCATCTCCAACCAACATATCTGCATTATACAGATATCGGAACTTACAAGGAAATCGAGGAACCAGTCGTCGCCGACGCGAACAGCGCTTCGAGCGCTCGCGCCTGCCCCATCGCGTCTGCTCGTCCGAGCAGCGGCGTTGCTTCACCACGGATCGCGTCGCTCAGGTTGTCGATCTGGAGCCGGTAGGAGTCGACCGGATCGATCTTGATCAGCTCGAGCTCGTCCCCGCGCCGGAGCTCGATCAACGGCATCCGGCAGTGCCAGGGGTCGTCGAGGAACAGCGAGCCGTCGCTCCCCACCACCTCCAACGCATCACGGTCGGTCATTGCCGTGCCACAGTCGAAATGCGCGAGCACGTCGTTCGGGAAGCGCATCGTGGCGGCGAAGACCCAGTCCGTCCCCGTCTCGCCGAAGTACGCCTCGCCGTGCACGCGCTCTGGCTCGCCGGCAAAGAGGCGCGAGCCGCTGACGCAGTAGCAGCCAACGTCCATCAGCGAGCCGCCTTCGAGCTCGGTGCGGAGCCGGATGTTGTCGGCGTCGTAGAGGGAGTAGCTGAACGTGGAGCGCACGAGGCGCAGGTCGCCGATCACACCCGAGGCAACGAGATCAGCCGCCTGCTTCGTCTGCGGGTTGTGCCGGTACATGAACGCCTCCATCAGGAACCGGTCGGCGTCTTCCGCCGCGCCGAAGGCCGCCTCGACATCGGCAGGGTGACGCGAGAGCGGTTTCTCGCAGAGCACGTGCTTCCCGGCCTCGAGCGCCTGGATCGACCACTCAACGTGCATCGTGTTCGGCAGCGGGTTGTAGATCGCCTCGATCTCGGGATCCGCGAGCAGCTCCTCGTAGGAGCCATACGCGCGCTCGATCCCCCACTCCTGCGCATACGCCTCGGCGCGTCCCGTGTCACGGCTCGCCACGGCAACGATGTCTGCTTTCTCCGACGCGTGCGCCTCGGGAATCGTCAGCCGGTTGATGTGCGCCGTGGAGAGGATCCCCCACTTGACCGGCCCTAGCCCCATGACTGCTCCGTCATCGGCCGCAGCGCGGTCTCGAGGATGCGCAGGTGCCGCGGCCGCTCGAGCGCGAACACGACCACCTCTGCCACGTCCTCCGCGGTCATCATCCCGGGCAGCACGTCCTCGGTGCGGCCGCGCCCCTCGTCGAGCGCAAAGTCGGTCGCCACTCCGCCGGGGCAGATGTTCGTGCAGCGGATGCCCTGCTCGCGCAGCTCGTGATCGAGTGCCCGCGTGAAGCCGACCTGGCCGAATTTCGAGGCGCAGTAGACCGCTTCGTTCGGCAGGCCACGGCGACCTGCCTCGGAAGCAAGCGTGATCACGTCGCCCTCGCGTCCGAGCATGTGCGGCAGCGCGGCGCGAATCGCATAGAGCGTGCCCTTCAGGTTCACGTCGATCATCTCGTCCAGGTGCGCCTTGGAGAGGTCGAGGAAGGCGCCGTAGGCGCCGACACCCGCGTTCGCGACGACGATGTCGATGCCGCCGAAACGGTCGGCCGTCGCGTCGCACAGAGAAACGAGCGCGCCGAGGTCGCGGACGTCGCACGGCTGCGCGACGACGCCGTCGAGGCCGAGGTCGTCGCCGCTGCGCGAGGCGAGGCCGAGGTTGACGCCGCGCTCGTGCAGCTGTCGCGCGACCGCGGCTCCGATACCGCGGCTCGCGCCGGTGATCACAGCGGTCTTGCCATCGAGATTCATGCCACCTCCAAGGGTTTCAAGGCCGGATACAGCGAGCGATAGCGCTCATAGTCGGCAGCGTACGCACCGGCCCATGCCTGGTCGGGCTCGATTCGCTCCGTGACGCGGACGCAGCGCGAGACGGCCTCGGCCGCATTCGCGAACACGCCCTCGCGCACGCCCGCAAGCAGCGCGGCGCCAAACGCCGAGCCGGCGTCGCATTCGGTGCGCTCGAGCGGCAAGCCGAGCACGGAGGCCACGATCGTCGTCCAGAGATCGCTGCGCGAGCCGCCGCCCGAGATCCGGCCGACGGCATCTTCGACGCCGAGCTCGCGCAGCAATTCGAGCGAGTCGCGCAGCCCGTAGGCCACCCCCTCCATCGTGGCGCGCGCGAGCGCACCGCGATCGTGGCGCAGCGAGAGGCCCGTGAACGCGCCCCGCGCATTCGAGTCGGAGTACGGCGTGCGCTCGCCGGAGAGATAGGGCGCGAAGAGCAATCCTTCGGTGCCCGCCGGCCAGACCGCAGCCTGCTCGTCGAGCGCAGCCGCCCCCACGCCGAGCAGCTCGCTCAGCCAGGCGAACGAGCCGCCGCCGGAAAGCATCACGCCCATCGCGTGCCACGTGCCCGGCACTGCGTGGCAGAACGTGTGGACGCGCGCCTGCGCATCGGGCGAGTAGCTGGGCATCGCAGCGAAGACGATTCCCGCCGTGCCGAGCGCGACGGAGACGATCCCCGGGCGGTCGATCCCGATTCCCAGCGCTGCCGCCGCCTGGTCCCCGGCCCCGCCCATCTCGGTCGACTCGAGCGCCTCCGGCAGCCACTCGGCCGGAATCTCAAGCGCGCCGCACATCTCGGCCGACCAGTTGCGCTTGCCGACGTCGAAGAGCAGCGTGCCCGAGGCGTCCGAGACGTCGGTCGCATACTCGCCCGTCAGCTTCAGGTGCACGTAGTCCTTCGGCAGCAAGACGCGTCGAATCCGGCCGTAATTCTCAGGCTCGTGGCGCCGCAGCCAGAGCAGCTTCGGAGCGGTGAAGCCCGCGAGCGCCCGGTTTCCGGTCAACGCGATCACACGATCGAGGCCGAGCAGCCCCTCGATCTCGGCGCACTCGGCCTCGGTGCGGCCGTCGTTCCAGAGAATCGCCGGCCGGATCACCCGGTTCTCGCTGTCGAGCACGACGAGCCCGTGCATCTGGCCCGAGAGCCCGATCGGCCCCGACGGAACCCGCGCCAATGCCGCCTGCGCCGCCCGCCACCAGTCCTCCGGGTCCTGCTCCGCCCAGCCGGGACGCGGCGTCGAGAGCGGATACGGCTCCTCGGCGAGCCCAAGCACCTCACCGTCGTGCGAGATCGCGACAGCCTTGACGGCGCTCGTGCCGACATCGAGGCCGACGAGAACCTCGCTCACGAGTCGATCCGGGTCAGCTCGAGGAGGTTGCCGAACGGGTCACGGCAAAAGAACCGCGGCCGGCCGACGAGCTCGGTGGCGTCCCGCGTCTCGAAGCCCGCCGCCTCGATCCGGGCTCGCAAGCCTTCGAGATCGTCGACGACGAGGCAGAAATGCGCTCGCTCGCGCGGCGCCTCGTCGTTCAGCATCAGATGCAGCTCGAGGTCGCCGCCGACGCGAAACCAGATGAAGCGCGCAGGGTCGAGCTTCGGCACGACGTCGCGCTCTTCGAGGCCGAGCAATCCGCCGTAGAAGGCACGGGCCGAGCCGGCCCCGTCAAGCGGGATCGCAACCGAGACGTGCTGAAGCCTCATGCGCCTAACGCTGCGTACACGAGCTCATACGCCGCGACGGCGTCCTTCTCGTGCTGTGCCTCGCGCAGGGCAGCACCGTCGATCTTGGCAGCGACCGAGTCGATGAACCGCCACTGGAGCACCGATCGCTTCACCGCTGCGACCGCGTCCTCCGTGTACGGATAGAGGTCGAAGCCGAGCCGCTCGCCGTTGTCGCCGTAGCCGGCGCGGCGCAGCTCGATCGCGAGCTCGACGGTCTCCATGAAGGCTGTCGTCCCGACCATGTTGTCGTCGTCGAAGGTGCCCCAGCCCGAGTTCGCGTGCTGATGCCCGAGCAGGCCCTCGGCGCCGAGCAACCCCGCGTACTCGGCGAGGTTCTCGCCGTTCATGAGCAGGTGCTGCCAGTCCATGTTGACCTGGATGTTGTCGAGGCCCTGGCGGCGCAGCGTGTGGATCACATGCAGCGTCATCCCGATGTTCCGCATCAGGATCTTCATCGCCGGCTCGGAGTTCTTGTGCTCGAGGAAGATCGTCACGCCGCGCTCCTTGGCGCGCGCGGCGGCCTGTCCGACGCCGTCGATGAACCGGGCCCACGACTCCTTGTAGGGCGTCTGGAACGGGTAGTTGTACCCCTCGATCCCCGGCCAGATGATGAAGTGCGCGCCGAGCTCGCCGGCAAAGTCGACAGCGTCGAGCGTGCGCGTGATGGCGTCGTTGCGGGTCGCGTCATCCGGTGAGCTGAGCCCACCCTTGCCAAATCGCGCATCGAGGTGGAGCCCGCTCGCGAGGCAGTAGATGTCGTGGCTGCCGAGAGCTGCGCGGACTGCGTCGAGATTCTCCGGGGCGAGCTCGTTCGGATAGTGGAACTCGTAGCCGTCGATCAGATCGCCGAGCCCGGCGACCGCCCGCTCGACCTTCGCGGCTGTCGACTCACCGGCCCATTGGGGCTGGTAGCCGCCCGGAACGAAGCGCGTTCCCATCGCGCCGAACGCCCAAATGCCGAGGCTCGTCTTCATGCGGCCGACAGGCTAGCTGCTCGCCGTCGACTGGTATAGAGAGCTTGCACTGGTCGTATAGAGAACTTGCATTTCTGTGACCAAGTGCATTAGTGTCCTCGGCAAGTAGTGCTAGCGCGCTGCGACTCCTCACGGGGTCGTTGAGCGCTGGAGGTCGCCCGGGACTGCGAGGAGCAGCCCATCAAGGAGCCGCCGATCGTGGCGTCTCACAGATTCGTGACGTACTAAGGAGGAATGACAACGTGTGGAGGCTCCCTAGGAAGACGGTCGCACTGTTCGGCGTTTGCCTGGCAGTAGCGGCAGTCGTTGTCGCAGGCGCGACGGCAAGCACCAAGAGCACGAAGGCCAGCGTTCAGGTCTGCGTGCTGCTGCCGGACACCAAGTCGTCGGTTCGCTGGGTGCAGTTCGACGCGCCCGCGATGAAGGCGGCTTTTGCGAAGGCCGGTGTCAGTGCGTCGATCAACAACGCGCTCAACGATCCGCTCAAGCAGAAGGCGCAGGCACAGGCCTGCATCGCAGCTGGCGCCACGGTCGTGATTGAGACCGCGCTCGACAACGGCTCCGCGGCATCGATCGAGAAGCTCTTCACTTCGAAGGGCGGCAAGGCGATCGACTATGACCGTCAGGTCAGCGGTGGCAGCGCCTCGGTCTACGTCACGTTCGACGGCAAGGCCGTCGGCGAGGCGCAGGCAAAGGGCGTCCTGGCCGGCATGAAGGCCAATGGCACCGGGAACGGCACCGTCGCCGAGCTCTGGGGCGGCCAGACTGACCAGAACGCGTTCTGGTTCAAGAGCGGCAACGACGCCGTGTTCAACCCGCTGTTCAAGAGCGGCGCGATCAAGAAGGGCCCGCAGCAGTTCGTTCCCGACTGGGATGCGAACAACGCGGCGACCATCTTCTCGCAGATGCTCGTGAAGACGAACAACAACATCCAGGGCGTGCTCGCGGCGAACGACAACATCGCCGGCGCGGTCATCGCCGACCTGAAGGCGAAGCACCTGAAGGCGCTTCCGCTCTCCGGGCAGGATGCGTCGGTCGCCGGTATCCAGAACATCATCTCGGGCTGGCAGACGGGCACGGTCTACAAGTACGTGCCTGATGAGGCAAATGCCGCTGCAGCAGCTGCAGTCGCACTCATCAAGAACCAGACCCCGAAGACCAACGGGTACCGGCTCAACGGCAAGGTGAAGGAGCCCACTGAGGCCCTCCCGGTCGTGTGGATCACGAAGGCCAACTACACCCGCCTCTTCACGGACAAGTTCCTGAAGAAGAGCGACGTGTGCGTCGGAACCTACAAGCAATACTGCAAGTAGGATCTCGAGCGATCGACGGTGGAGGCGCCTCTCGGGGCGCCTCCACCGTCGCTTCCTAACGATGGACGACACCACCCCACTTCTCGAACTGCGCGGCATCACGAAGACCTTCGGGTCAGTTGAAGCGCTCTCCGGCGTCGACTTTGAAGTCCGGTCTGGCGAGGTGATGGCGCTCGTCGGAGACAACGGCGCCGGCAAGTCGACGCTGATCAAGTGCATCGCCGGCACCCACGCCTATGACAGCGGGCAGATTCTCTTCGAGGGCCGAGAGGTGAACATCCACGGCCCGAAGGACGCAGCGCGCCTCGGAATCGAGGTCGTGTATCAGGATCTCGCGCTCTGCGACAACCTCGACGTCGTCCAGAACATGTACCTCGGGCGCGAGGTGAACCGGTTCCAGGTCCTGAACGAGGCGGCGATGGAGCACACGACCGCCGAGACGCTCAAGGGGCTTGCGGTGACCACAATCTCGTCGATCCGGCAGCCGGTTGCTTCACTGTCAGGCGGCCAGCGCCAGTCCGTCGCCGTCGCGAGGGCCGTGCAATGGAACTCGAAGCTCGTGATCCTCGACGAGCCGACCGCCGCTCTCGGCGTGTCGCAGACCGAGCAGGTGCTCGCGCTCGTCCGCCGGCTCGCCGAGCAAGGCCTCGCGGTCGTGATCATCTCGCACAACCTCCACGACATCTTCGAGACCGCGGACCGCATCACCGTCCTGCGGCTCGGGCACGACATCGGGATCTACGAGCGCCGCGCGACAACGCAGCAGGAGATTGTCGAGGCGATCACCTTCGGTGTCCCGACCAAGGTCTCGGGCATCCCCTCCACCGCGCCGACCGAGGGAGGCGAGGCATGACGTCCGTCGACGTGATCGGGCCCGACGGGCCGAATCCGCCAATCGAAGCAGAGGTGCGCCCGAGCGGCCTCGCGGGCATCTACCACACCGCCCGGTTCAACCTCAGGACGGGCAACCTCGGCCCGATCCCGATCATCCTCGGCCAGATCCTCATCGTCGTCCTGTTCGGGCTGACGGCGACGAACTTCTTCACGGCCGTCAACTTCACGAACCTGATCAACCAGATGGCCGGGACGGCGATGCTCTCGTTCGGCGTCGTCTTCGTCCTGCTGCTCGGCGAGATCGACCTCTCGATCGGGTACCTGGCCGGCATCGGCGCGTTGACCGTGGCAGAGCTGCAGTTGCCGGGGAGCGGGCACCAGCTGAACGGCATCCTCGCGATGCTGATCGCCGTCGGCGTCTGCGCACTGATCGGCGGCGTGCAGGGGTCGATCGTCGCGTTCGTGGGCGTCCCGTCCTTCGTCGTCACGCTCGGCGGCTTCCTGATCTGGCAAGGGGTGATCCTGAACCAGCTCGAGCAGCGCGGCACGATCATCATCCAGGACCGCTGGATCAACTACACGGACAGCTACGCCTTCTCGCACTTCGCGGGCTACCTGATCGCGCTGGTCATCGCCGCCCTGTACCCGCTCAGCGTCCTCTACAAGCGAATCGCGGCACGCGGCACGCAGATCGCCGATGTGCAATGGACGGCGTTCATCGTGAAGACCGGCGGGATCGCCGTCGCCGCGTTCGGCACGGTCGCGATCGCGAACCACGGCAAGGTGATCGCGACGTCGCTCGGCCTCCCGCTCTCGGGCCTGATCGTGATCATCTTCTTCATCCTGCTGACATTCCTGGCGAAGTGGACGACGTTCGGCCGTCATGTCTATGCCGTCGGCGGGAACGTCGAGGCTGCGCGCCGCGCCGGCATCAATGTGCCGCGCATCCGCGTGCTCGTCTTCATGCTTTCGGGTGCAACGGCCGGCCTCGGCGGGATCATCTTCGCGTCGCAGGTGAACTCCGTGGCGCTGACATTCCCGCCGGGCAACCTGCTGCTGAACGCGATCGCAGCCGCCGTGATCGGCGGCGTGAGCCTCTTCGGCGGGCGGGGCGAGGTTCGCGGCGCGCTCCTCGGAGCCGTGATGATCGGGACGCTCCAGAACGGCCTGAACACCCTGAACGTGTCGAACGGCTGGATCTACATCATCACGGGGCTCGTCCTGCTCGGCGCAGTCACGCTCGACACGTTCGCGGTTCGCCTGCAGGCCCGCTCCGGACGGTAGCCGGGAGTCGATCCCGTTTCGGCGATGAGCTCGAGAGCAGTAGCAATTGCGCTCGCCTGCCTGCTCGCGGCGATCGCCGCAGGGTGTGGCTCGTCCGCCAAGCGCGCGACGACGACGACGCGACCCCTGTCGGCATCGAGCCGCTTGCGGAGCTGCCTCCAGAAGGACGGGTACGCGGCGTCGCCCGAAACAGCCGCGGACGTTCGCACCGCACCTCGGCGGTTCGAGTTCGACGCCGTCTGGAACGTGATCAACCCGACGCGCGTCGCCCTGGCATTGACCTTTTCGCGGAACGTGATCGGCGCGGAACGGGCGGCGGCGTGGACGCGTCGCACCAATGCCAAGCTTGCAAAAGGCGCGTTGAGCGCACCAGTGGTTCGGATCGGCAAGATCGACGTGTTATGGACGTCGAAGCCAGGCGCTCGCAACAGGAACGACGTGTACGGCTGCATCCGGCAGTCCGCCTGAGACGCCAAGACGGAGCCTAGCGAGCGGGCGGCGCGATCGTGACGATCTGATTGGCCGCGATGTTCGCGCGGCGCGTGACCGCCCCGTCGGGCCAGTGGATCGTCAGCAGCGCGATCTTCGTCGCGTTCCCGAGGCCGAAGTGCGCGCGGGGATCCTCGGACGAGAGGTAGCTGCTGCCCGCGTGAAGCTCCTGCACGATCGAGCGGCCGTTCGGGAGCGTCGCAGTCAGCACCGCCCCGGCCTGGAAGCCCTTCAGCGAGACCTCGAGCCAGTGACCGACCGGCCCCGTGTCCTCGAGCAGGACGAGCGGGCCGCCGATCGAGTTGATCGCAACCGCCATCCGGCCGTTGTTGTCGAAGTCGGCTGCTGCCAGGCCGCGGCCGATGATCTTCGGCATCCCCTTGGGGTCGACGATTCCGCTCGCGTTCGTGAACCGCGCGCCGCCCAGGTCTTGCAGCACCTGAATCGGCTCCGTGTCCTTCTTCAGATTCGTGACCGGGATCGCGCCGTTCGCGATGATCAGATCGGGCTTGCCGGTGTTCGCGAAATCGACCCACGAGTCGCCCCAGCCGACCGTCGCCTTGCGATCGAGCGCGGTCGCGAACTTCGTCATCTCGGGCACGTATGCCGTCTTGCCGCTCGTCGTGATCTTGCTCTGAAAGACCGCGTGTGCCTGTCCACGTGAGTTCGTGACGAACAGGTCGGGGCGCCCGTCGCCGTTGAAATCCCCCTCGGCAACGCCCATCCCGGCGTTGTGATCGGCGACGCCGTAGGACGCCCCTTCATCGACGAAGTGGAAGCCAAGCGGGCCACCCGGCTCGTTCAGGTAGAGGTCGTTCGGATCCTCGTCGTTCGCGACGTAGAGATCAGGCCGCCCGTCGCCGTTCACGTCGGTGAAGATCGCGCCGAGGCCGTGCCGGAAATTGGACGACTCGATGCCTGCCTTGACGCCGACCTCCTTGAACCGGGGAAGCCCGTTCGGGCCATTGCCCTCGTTGAGATAGAGCAGGTCGCGGACGCCCTCGTAGTTCGTCGGGAAGCCTGCGATCGAGTTCGTGATCGGGTCGGCCATGTTCGTGTAGCCGGCGATGAAGATGTCAGGCCGCCCGTCGCCGTTCACGTCTGAGACGGCTGCGCCGGAGTACCAGCCGTACGGCGCGTCGATCCCGACGGCATGCGCGTCTTGCGTGAACGTGCCGTTGCCGTTGTTCCAGAGCACCTCGACGCCGGTCGCCGAGGTGACGACCAGGTCGGTCTTGCCGTCCCCGTTCAGGTCGGCCGCGACGCAACCCGTCCCCTTCACCCGGATACCGGCGTGGGACCGCGCCGTGACGTTCACGAACTTCCCGCCCACGTTCTCGAACAGCTGGCTCTGCGGCAGACCGCCGTGACTGTCCCACTCGGGCATGTCGACATCGGCGTACGAATTGACCGCGAAGAGGTCGAGCCGGCCGTCGTTGTTGTAGTCGAGCCAGCAGACTCCGCCGCCCATCATCGCTTGCGGGTCGTAGGTGATCGAGTAGTGGAATGCGTCCTGCTGGAAGTCGAGCCCCAGCTTCGGGGCGACGTCGACGAGCTTGAGCTTCCTGAACGCGCCCACGCCCTTCGACAGGTTCGCGTTCGCGCCCGTCGCCACCGGCACCGTCGTCGCCATAGGTGTCGTCCCATCGCTGATGATCTGGAAGCGGCCGCCCGAGAGCGCCAGGTCGAACTCGTGGGTGAACGCCGTCACCGCGCCGCTCTGCGGCGTCGAGGAGCCAACCGCGTAGGTGAGCGGCGTCACCTGCCCGGTCAGCGTCGCGACGACCGTCGGCGGCGCCTGGCCCACGGCCTGCTGGAGGCGCAGGTTGACCGAGGCAACGCGATAGCTCGGGACGACCATCGGCCAGCCGTCGGCCTTCGCGATCCGCGACTTCAACTCGGAGAGATATGCCCCGCCCGCGACGCTGGAGGCCTGTGCTGCGTCACGGCGGCTCAGCGCGAGCGAGACGGTCTGGAGGTCGGCAACCGCGTCGGCCGCGATCTGCCTGCCCGTTTGCGGGGTGATCGAGACGACGCCGGTCGTATGCGCGATCTGAACCGGCACGGACATGCCGAGCGTTCCCGCGGAAAGCGCCGAGACGGTGCGCGCCGGGCTGCCGGCAACGACGATCAGGCCGGCAAACGCCGCAGCCCCGGATGCCGCGAGCAGGCCGAGCGCAGGGCGCCGAAGCTGCACCTGCGGCACCCAGCTGCCACCTTGCTGCCGCCGTCGCCCGATCGCCTCCTGCGCGAGGACGAGGAGCGGTCGCGCCGCGCAGACGATCGTCAACGACGAGAGCAGGGCCACCTTCGCCCAGAACTCGGTTTGCATCGGCGCGATCAGCAGCGCTCCGAGGAGCCCGATCGAGACGGCGTAGATCCTCCGGCCGCGCAGCGTCTCGGGTGACGTCTTCGGGTCGGTGATCATGAACGAGAGGAAGATGAACACCTCGGGCGACGTGATCAGCACCTTCCAGAAGTAGCCGTCCGCCACCGGCCCGAGGTGCCAGTTCGCGGAGAACGCGTGGCCGCTCAGCGCGAGGATGCCGAGTGCGCTCGAGAAGGTGACCCAGAACAGGGCGGCAACCGCGAGTTGCTTGACCCGCGACAGCGCGACCAGGGCGCCGGTGACGATCACGAGCAGCACGATCAGCAGCGCTGGTGTGATCGGGCCCCACCAGAACTGGAGCGGCTCGGCCCGGGCGCTACCGAGGATCACGTAACAGAGGACAAGCGCGAAGTTCGACGGATTGAAGACGTGCTTGCCCCGGAAGCGGATCAGGTACTTCGAGAACATCGCCACCGCGGCCACTGCTGCATAGATCCAGATCCCACGGAAGGTCCACCAGTCTCCGTGCCGCGTTCCGGGGATGCGCATGATGAAGGCGATCCCGTTGCCCGTCAGGAGGGCGCTCGCCGGCCAGAGGAAGACGCGCTTCTGCCAGAACGTGACGCTGACCTCGATCAGGAAGCAGGTGAGCAGCGGAGTTGCGATCTGCGGGATCGAGAGCCGGAAATGGAACTCGACCTGACCGAGGATGTAGAGGAACACAAACGTGCTCGACACGTGCAGGCGCGGATCCTTCCAGGAGGGCAGGATCACGGGGTAGTCGACGCCGCGGATCCGGATCGACCGCTGCCTGCGGGGCGGCGGAGGCGCGGGCGGCCCGTCGTCCGCGTCAGCCGCCACCTCGACGGCGGAGATCTCTTCCAACCGCTTCCCGCGCGTCTCGACCCCGACGAAGACCAGGAGGAGCGCCGCAAGCCCCGCCGGGACCGCTGCGAGCACAGCAGCGCCTGCAACGCCTGGAGGCGCCCACGAGGCCACTGCGATTCCGAGCGCGATCACGCCGCCGAGCTTCGTCGCTCCGGCAACGATGCCCGAGCCGGCTCCGCGGATCGCCGTCGGATAGATCTCCGAGGCATACGGGGCGAGCGCGGACACCGTCGCCCACATCGCGATCAACAGCACGACGAGCAGCGCCGTGAACTCCGCCGAGTGGTGAACGATCGTGCCGGCGTACCCGGCGAAGATGCCGAGCGCAGCGGCCTCGATCGCGGCGGCGAGGATCAACGTCTTGCGGCTGCTCCAGCGGCCGTAGAGCAGCGCGACGCCGACGGAGCCGGGAATCGCGAAGAGCGCAGCCTTGGCGAGGACCGTGGTCACCTGGGCGGCGCTGATCCCGTTCTTCGAGAGGTAGACCGGCAGCCAGACGAGGAAACCGAAGTTCACGAGCCCCCACGCGAGCCCGTAGAGCGTCAGCACCGGCGTGATCGCGCGGTACGGGTCGCGGAAGACGCTTGCGAAGCCCGGTTTGACCGACCGCCCGGCCGCTCCTGGCTCGGCAGGACGCTCGGAGATGGTCATGCCGAAGGTGCGCATCACGTTCCGCGCCTCCTCGGCGCGGCCGTTCGCGAAGAGGAAGCGGGGCGACTCGGGGATGTAGCGGTTCAGGAGGATCAGCCCGAGCCCGGTCGGGATCCCGAAGAACCACATGATCCGCCAGCCGTACGTCGGAATCAGCCAGTGCGCTGTCCAGCTTGCAAGCAGGAAGCCGAGCGCCGTCCCGATCCCGGCGACGAAGACGATCGCCTCCCCTCGCCGTCGCCTCGGGATGGTTTCCGCGAGCAGCGAATAGGCGATCGGCAGCAGCCCGCCGGCGCTGATCCCCATGAAGAAGCAGGCGATGAGGTTCCAGTGGAACGCGGGCATCGCGCTGCACATCGCCGTGCCGATGAAGAGCGTCGCCGCGAGCAGGATCGCGGCACGGCGGCCGATGCTGTCGCCCAACCGCCCCCAGATCAACGACCCGGCGACCGTGCCGATGATCGCAACGAACGGGAACAGCGCCACCGGCCAGTGGCCTGGAGCCGGATGCGATGCGGACTTGAGGTTGTACTCGGACGCAACGCCGGGAAGGATGAACGTGAAGGTGAACGGCTTCTGCGTGTCGACGGCCACGGCCAGCGTGAGCACGGCAAGGAGCTTCAGATGCGCCGGGCGAAGCCGGCTCTCGTCCATGGCCTCGAACTCGAGCTCCGTCGCCGTGCCGGTCGCGCCGCTTGAGAAGCGGGGTGCCAGGCCGAAGAGCACGAGCGCGTAACCAACGAGCATCAGGCCCATCCCGAAGATCATCCAGCCGTCCCAGGGCATGCCGGAGAGCTGGTAATGCATGTCCTTCGCGCTCAGGAACATCGGAATATGGAGGCAGACTCCGGCCGTCACGCCCGCGACGCCGAGCCAGAAGGCCCACGGCCGCTTGAAGGTCGTCGACGCCCGCGGCAGGTCCACGCCCACACCTGCTTCTCCCTCAGGACGCATGACCGGGTCAGACTAATAGGCAAATGCCACGAACGCAACAGGAAACGCCAATAGGACCGGGCCAATAGGATTGCGCCGTGCAGCTCCGGCAGGCCCTTCAGATCGTCGAGCATGTCGTCGCCGGAGCGCAGGCGCCGGTCTCCGTCTTCGTGGCGGACAGCCACGGTGAAATCGTTGCCGCCGCGACGATGGACGGCGCAGCACCTGACACGCGGCTGAACGCGCAGCGCAAGGCCTACACGGCGGCGAGAAGCGACGCGACCTCGACGGCTCAGCTCGCCGCGAAGGTGAAAGACGATCCCGTCGAGCGAGCCAGCTTCGATCCGTTCTTCACGTTCTTCCTCGGTGGTCTCGCCGCGTTCGACGGCGAGCGCCGGGTGGGCGCGGTCGGCGTGAGCGGGCTCCCCGGAGCCGTCGACGCCGCGCTCGCGGCTGCAGCGATCGAGTCCGCCGGGCTGTCACACCGCGGTTAGGCGCACCGCAGCTAGGATCGCCCGCGTGCCGAACAAGAGAGACAGTGACGCGCCCAGGATCGGCATCGGGATGCTCGGTTACGCCTTCATGGGCAAAGCCCATTCGAGCGCCTTCCTGAACGTCCCGCATATCGCGTGGCCCCCGCCCCTCGTGCCGGAGCTCGTCGCGATCGCCGGCCGCAACGAGACAGCGGTCGCAGACGCGGCGGCACGGTACGGCTACGAACGCTGGACGACCGACTGGCGCGACATCGTCGCCGACCCGTCGATTGGCCTCTTCGACAACGGCGGCCCGAACTCAATGCACGCCGAGCCGACGATCGCCGCCGCCGAGGCGGGCAAGCACGTGCTCTGCGAGAAGCCACTCGGCCGCGACGCCGACGAGGCCTACGAGATCTGGTCGCGAGTCGCCGCAACAGGCGTCAAGCACCTCTGCGGCTTCAACTATCGCTTCGTCCCCGCGGTGAGGCTCGCGCGCGAGCTGATCGAGGCAGGCGAGCTCGGCGAGATCCGTCACTTCCGGGCGCGCTACCTGCAGGACTGGGCCGAAGACCCGAGCCTCGACACCTGGCGCTTCAGCCAGGAGGACGCCGGCTCCGGCGCGATCGGCGACCTCGCGACGCATGTCGTCGACCTGAGCCGCTTCCTCGTCGGGGAGATCGACGCGCTCAGCGCCGTGGTCAAGACCTTCGTTCCAGGTCGCAAGGTCGACGACGCGGTCGAAGCGGTCGTGGAGTTCGACACCGGCACGATCGGGACGATCGAAGCGACACGACTCGCGCTCGGGCGCCGAAACGCGTTCCAATGGGAGATCAACGGCTCCAAGGGCTCGCTCTGGTTCGACATGGAGCGGATGAACGAGCTGCAGGTCTTCCGGGCCGACGGCGACCGCGCCCGGGGCGCGAAGACCGTGCTGGTCACGGAGGCCGATCATCCGTTCACGAGCTACTGGTGGCCGCCCGGCCACATCGTCGGGTGGGGCGACACCTTCCTGCACGAGATCGTGCATCTCCTCGACGCGATCGCGAACGACGGGAGCGTCGCGCCCTACGGGGCCGACTTCGAGGACGGCTACCGGGCGAGCGAGATCTGCGACGCGCTCGTCCGCTCGTCGGCCGAGCGCCGGCGCGTCGAGCTTGCCTACCGCACGCTGACGTAGGTCATTCGGCTTCCACCTCGGCGTCCTCGTCCGAGTGCCGGGGATGGAAGGTGATCGTCAGCCGGTCGATGCGCTGCCCCTCGACCGAATCGACGTGGAAGACCATGCCGTCGTGAAGCACCTCGTCGCCGGGCTCGGCGCCGCGGCCGAGCGCGCCGAAGACGAAGCCGCCGACGGTGTTGAAGTCCTCGTCCGGGAGCTCGACGTCGAACTGCTCGTTGAAGTCGTCGATCGTGAGCGTGCCGTCGATCCGGATCGTGTCCTTGTCGACCCGCTCGACCGACTCCTCGGGGATGTCGAACTCGTCCTCGATCTCGCCGACGATCTCCTCGAGCAGGTCTTCGAGCGTGACGATGCCCGCAACTGTCCCGTACTCGTCGAGGACGATCGCCAGGTGCCCACGGGTGAGACGGAACTCGGTGAGCAGGTCGGCCAGGTCCTTCGTCTCCGGCACCATCACGGCCGGCCTGATGATCTCGGCGATGTCGACATGGGCGATCCCGCCGCGCTCGTGCAGCGCCTCGATCAGGTCGCGGACGTGCAGCACGCCGACGATGTCGTCGAGGGTGCCGCGGTAGACCGGGTAGCGGGTGTACGGCGAGTCGAGCACGGCCTGCAGGCATTCCTCCGGCGGCAGGTCGACCGAGAGCGCAACGACGTCGGGGCGGGGAACCATCACGTTCGAGACGTCCTTGTTCGCGAAGTCGAAGACCTTGGAGAGCATCTCTTCCTCGTCGGGCTCGATCTCGCCCTGCTCAGCGGAGCTCGTGAGCAGCATCCGCAGCTCGGCTTCCGAGTGAGCCTCGTGCTCCATCCCCGACGACTGGATGCCGACGAGCCGAAGGACGCGCTCGGTCGAGCGCCGCAGCAGCCAGATCAACGGCTTGAAGAGCACGAAGAACCAGCCGACCGCAGTCGAGAGCACGAGCGCGGTGCGCTCGGGACGGCTGAGCGCGATTCCCTTCGGCACGAGCTCTCCGAGCACCACGTGGAGGTAGGTGATGATGAACAGCGCGAAGAGCACGGCCAGGAACGTGGCCATGACGGGCTCGAACTTGTGCGCGAGCACCGGCTCGCCCACAGCGCCGATCGCCAGCGAGGTGATCGTGACGCCGAGCTGCATCGCCGAGATGAACTGCGGCGGGTCGCTTGTGATCCGCCGCACTCTCCTGGCACGGCGATTGCCCTGATGCTCGAGCTCGAGAATGCGCGTCCGCCTCGAGGTAACGAGGCCGTACTCGGCCGCCACGAAGAACGCGTTCAGCAGGATCAGGCCCGCGAGGGCGAGCAATTCGAGGATGAAGGTCATGCGTCTGCGCCGCCCTGGGTCGCGCGACCCTGGGGCGCGCGTGGACTCGGCGGCTCGTCGTCGATCAAGCGGATCGCGAGAATCCTAGCCAACGGACCGGCCGACACTCCGGAACACGAACATCTGTTCTATTCTTTCCGGTGTGAGGACCGAGTATCGAGAAGAACCGTGCAAGGTCGCGCTGAACCGGGTCAAGGGCATGGCGTTCCCCTGGTCGCTGAATCCGTATATGGGCTGCGCCCATCGCTGCACCTTCTGTTACGTCCGGGCCTTCGAGCGCCGGGCCGACCGGCCCTCAGACGAGCGCTACGGCACCTCGATCCGCGTGAAGGTGAACATCGCCGACCTGTTGCGCCGGGAGCTTGCGAGGCGCTCATGGGCCCGCGAGCCGATCGCGATCGGCGCGGCCACCGATCCCTACCAGCCGGCCGAAGGCCGTTACCGGCTGACACGCGCCTGCCTCGAAGCGCTCGCCGACGCCGCGACGCCGTTCTCGATCATCACCCGCGGGCCGCTGATCGTTCGCGACATCGACGTGCTCGTCCGGGCCGCACGGCGCACCAATGTCTCGGTCATGTTCTCAGTCCCGACGCTCGATCAAGAGGTCTGGAGACGAACGGAGCCATCCACCGCTCCCCCACACCAGCGGCTGCGAGCGCTGTCGCTCCTCGTCGAGGCCGGGGTTCGCGCATCCGTCGGCATGGCGCCGATCCTGCCAGGGATCTCGGACAGCCCGGAGCAGCTCGCGACGGTCGTGCGCGCCGCGCGGGCCGCCGGTGCCTGCGGGATCTGGGCCAGCCCGCTTCATCTCAAGCCCGGCACCCGTGAGCACTTCCTCCAGTCGCTCGCACGCGACTGGCCCGAGCTGCTGCCGGAGTACGAAGCCCTCTACGCGAACCGGGCCTATCTCCGGGCGGCTGAGGGCGCTCCGATCCGCGCCGCCGTCCGGGAGCTCTCGCGGACACACGGAATCCGCGACCGCCGGCGGGTCCGGCTCGAACCGCCGCGGGAGCCGGAGCAGCTCTCGCTGCTGAGCGCGCTTCAGGCCTGAGCGCGTTCGGGATGGCCCGTAACCGGGCATAGAATCGGTTGGGATGACAGACGAAATCGCGGTCCTGATCGTCGATGACCACGAAGTCGTCCGTGAAGGCCTCCGGCTCACGCTCTCACGGGTCCCGGCGATTCGAATCGTCGGCGAAGCCTCCGACGGCGCGGCCGCCGTCGAGCTTGCGGTCCGGCGCAACCCACAGGTTGTCGTGATGGACATTCGCATGCCTGGAATGGATGGGATCGAGGCGACCCGTCTGATCACCGAGCGCGCGCCCGAGTGCCGGGTCCTGATCTTCACGGCCCACTCCGACCGGTCGCTGCTCGCACGGGCCTTCGACGCAGGGGCCAAGGGCTTCATCCTGAAGGAGGCCGCCCACCAGACGGTCGTGCGCGCGATCGAGAAGGTCGCCGGCGGCGAGGGCTACGTCGACCCGGCGCTCGTGCCTGCGTTCCTGGCGGGCCGCGACCAGACCGAGCTGCTGACCCCGCGGGAGCGCGAGATCCTTCAGCTCCTCGCCGACGGCCTCGCGAACACGGACGTGGCGGACAAGCTCTTCATCTCACAGGAGACGGTGAAGAGCCACGTGCGTCACATCCTCACGAAGCTCGAGGCCGACACGAGGACGCACGCAGTCGCGATCGCCTTGCGCCAGGCGATCATCGAGTGACGAGTTACGAGATGGGCTGGTTCTGAACGTTGTGCTCGTCCGCGTACTGCTGAACGAGACCGTTCACGACGTCCAGGCCCTCGTTGAAGGCCGCGTTGATCCGGACGAACGGCTGCCACTTCTCCGGCAGGGCGTCCTCGGGGAAGATTGCCTCGACCGGGCATTCGGGCTCACAGGCGCCGCAGTCGATGCACTCCTCGACGTCGATGACGAGCATTCGCTCGCCGATATGGATGCAGTCGACGGGGCACACGTCGATGCAGGACTTGTCCATGATGTCGATACAGGGCTCACCGATGATGTACGTCATTGCGAATTACTCTACCGGCGCGAGCAGGCCATCAATCACTTCCCTCGTTCCATCGAACAGAGCCGATTTCGCGAGCACCCGGTCGAAGCCGGCAGCGTGCGCGCGGCGGAGGCCGGCGGTGTCGGTGTGATTCGTGAAGCCCAGCAGCGGGACGTCGGGATAGGTGTCGGCGACCTCGTCGGGATCGATGCGCGCGACGTCCGCGATCACCAGGTCAGGCGGCTCGATCCCGTCGATCGTCTCGAATCGGTGTTCCGGAAGGAGTGCTTCGAGCTTTCCGCGGAGGAAAACCTCGACCCCGCACAACAGGATCGTCGCCATGCCTAACCTCGACACTAGCATCGTGGAGGGGGAATACAAGCGCGGACTCGAGCTTTCGGCGCGAGGCTCCTATTTCGAGGCGCACGAAGCGTTCGAAACTGCGTGGCGCGTTGCCCTTCCGGCCGACCGGGATTTCTTTCAGGGCCTCGTCCATGCGGTCGTCTTCGCCTATCAGGCAGGCCGTGGCAAGGAGATCGGCGCGGCTCGCCAGCGCGAGAAGGCGCTCCGCCGCCTCGGGCCGTATGCGCCTACCTACCGCGGGCTCGACGTCACCCGGGCGCTGGCCGCGCTAGAGCGAGCCGAGACCGATCTTCGCGAACACCTGGTCGAGACCGACGCGCAGCCACCAGTCGCGGTGGAAGAAGAGTAGGAGCCCGAGCGCGACGAGCGTGGCGCCTGACAGCTTCTGAATCAGGTCGTAGTGCTTGCGCACCCAGCGGAACGCCCGCATCGCGTGGGCGAATGCGACGCCGGCCATGACGAAGGCGGCTCCGAGGCCGAGCGAATAGGCAAGGAGCAGCGCGACAGCGCGGGTGATGTCGCCGCTCGAGCTCGCGAGCACGAGGATCGACGCGAGCACCGTGCCGATGCACGGCGCCGCGCAGACGGCGAACGCGCCGCCGAGCAAGACCGACGACCCGCCCTTCCGCACCTTCTGCACGAGCCCCGGCGCGAGCGCGCGTTCGGGCCAGGGCAGGACTCCGAGGAAGGCAAAGCCGATCACGACGAGCGCGAACCCGGCGATCTCGGTCTGGGTCTCTTGGGTGACGACGCTCGCAATCGCAGCGGCCCCGGCGCCGAGCGCGACGAAGACAACGGTGAAACCGAGAATGAACGGCGCGCTCGCGACCACGATCCGCTTCCCTGCGCCGCGCTCGCCAAGCCGGTCGACCTCGATCGCGGAGACCGCCGAGAGGTAGCCGGGGACGAGCGGCAACACACACGGCGTCACGACCGACGCCAGGCCGGCGAGAAAGGCGATCGGGAACTTCTCAAGCATCAAACGAAGCGAGCTCGTCGTCGATGCGACGCTCGAGCTCGTCGCCGAGTCCCGGATCGCCCGGCGCGGCCGGGGGCTCGTCCGAGTCGCGGTTCCTCGACCAGTACCAGGCGCCGGCTCCCAGTGCGACCGCCCCGATGGCGATCCCGGTGAACGGCAGCAGCCAGGCCAGCAAGTCGAAGCCGTGCGTACGCGGCACGCCGAGGATGTCCGGCCCGAGCTGGGCGACGAGCGCGTTCTCGATCTGGCTCTTCGTCTCGCCGGCGGCGATGCCACGGCTGATCTCGAGCTTCATCTGCCGGGCGATCTGGGAATCCGACTCGTCCAGTGGCTCGTGGCAGGTCGGGCAGACGAGCTCGGCCTCGATCTCTTCCTGCGTGGGATGCTTGTTGTTCGCCCCGCAGGCCGTGACGGTCGTCAGCAGCGCGAGCGCGGCGAGCGCCGCGGCGAGGAGCCTCACGTCGCGAGGGCGTGCTTGATGCCCTCGTCCAGATCCTTCGTCGACACCGCCGAGAGCACGTGCGGCGGGACGATCATGCCCTGACGGTTGATGAAGAACGTCTCGGGCGTCCCGGTCACGCCGTAGCGGCCGGCGAGCGGGCCTCCGTCGGCGATCACCGGATAGGTGATGTGGTACCGCTTCATGAACTTGCGCGCGGGCCCGCGCAGATCCTGCTCGTCGACGCCCAGGAAGACGACGTCCTTGCCTGCCCACCGCTTGGCGCCGGCAACGAGCCGTTTCGCCTCGGCGTTGCAGGGGCCGCACCACGAGGCCCAGAAGTTGAGGACGACGACCTTGCCGCGCAGCGAGGCCAGCGACAGCTTGCCGGTCGTGTCGACTCGGGTCGCGTCGAAGGTCGGAGCGACGACCGTCTTGCCCTCGTTCACGTCCACCGCGACCCGGCTTCCCTTGGAGTGCACGAGATCCCAGACGAGCAGCGCGAGCAGAGCCCCAACAAGCGACACGGCGATCATCTGCGGCAGTCGCCGGACAAAGCTCATCAGACGATGAAGACCGGCGTCCCGACGTTGACGCGATTGAACAGCCACTCGGCGTCGGGGACCTCCATCCGGACACAGCCGTGAGACTCGCTGTACCCGATCGAGGTCGGTTCATCGGTGCCGTGAATGCCGATGCCGGGCGAGGAGAGCCCCATCCAGCGTGTCCCGAGCGGGTTGTCCGGGCCCGGCGGAACCGGCTTCAGGCCCTTCGCCCAGGCGTCCTGCGTCGGCGGATACCAGGTCGGGTTCACCCACTTGACGATGATGTGGAACTCGCCCGCAGGCGTCGGGTAGATCGCCTGGCCGGTCGCAACGGAGAAGCGGCGCGTCAGCTTCGAGCCGTTGTAGAGCGACAGGCGGTTGAGGCTGCGATTGATCACGATCACCGGGTCGGTGGTGCCGGTCGAGGTGCCGCCGACCGAGGCGGTGGTCTTCTTCGAGGTGAAGTGGAGCGGCAGGCGCGTGTTGCTCGTGAGCGCGCGCTCGATTCCAGCCACGACCGGGTTGATCGGAAGCTTGGTGCCGTTCTGCGCAGGCTTGATCACCGGATTGCCGCCACGCAGCGTCAGTTGCTCGTCGGTCGCCTTCGTGTCGAAGCGCTTGGCGAGCTTGGCGACGTAGGCACGGACCGCATCGCCGTGTGGCGACACGACGAGCTGGATATTCGTCCCCGGCGCGGCGGATCGTGCATGCGCAACGGCGGCCGCGATGTACGGAGTCGCGACCGAGGTCGGGCTCAGCGTGACCGTGGTGCCGTCGATCGTGATCGGCAACGGCTTTGCAAACGCTGCGCGAACAGCAGCGGTCGCACCGCTCGCGTCGAGGTTGCTGACCCGGATGCCGGCGATGCGCACTCCGGCCGCAAGCTTGGGCACATGAGCGACCGCGGGGGCCTTCCCACCCGAACTGGGAGACGACTCGGCCATGGCGACACCGGAGCAAGCTCCGGCGACCACGAAGCCGAACGCGAACAGCGCTACAAGAAATCCCCGCTTCAAGGCGTATTCAGTGTAGCCAGCACCTGACAGACCATCTGCGGGTTGTCGGAGATGATTGCGTCTGCCCCGATCGCAGCGAGCCGTTCGACCTGCTCAGGCTCGTTCACCGTCCAGACGAGAACGGGCGCTCCGAGCGCGTGCGCAGCGAGGATCGTGGCCCGTGAGGCGAGCGCCTGATGAAGCGAGAGAGCGTTCGCGCGAGCGACGCGAAGGAGTGGCGGCACGCGCAGCGGCATCACTGCGCGCAAGGCCCCGGCGCCGGCACGAGTCAGGACGCCGGGCCACGCGACGCTCGAGATCCCATGCCGATCCTGCGGGTAGGTGATCGCCCGTCCGAGCTCGGGCGCGATCGCCTCGAGGCGGCGGAGCGACTTCGCCGAGACGCTCGAGATCACCACCCGTCCCGTGAGCCCGTGCCTGCGAATCGCGGCCACGATCTCCTCCTCGTTGCCCACCGACTTGAGATCGACGTGAGCCCCGACGCCGTGCGAGCCGAGAAACGCAAGCGCGTCGTCGAACGAGACCGGCTGCTCCGGCGTCTCACGCTCGGAATGGCCGAGCACGAGCGCCGCACCGACGTCGAACTCGACGAAATCGGCCCCGGCAGCGACGGCCGCGGAAAGGGCCGCAAGCGTGTTCTCGGGCGCCAGCGCTGCCGCACCACGGTGCCCGATCACGAGCGGCGGTCCGTCACCCCGATGCAAGCCGATCCGGTCGCCGCGAGCTCCAGCCACAGCTGGAGTATGAAGAGGCTTGCTGGGATGTGATCGCACCGCCCGGTGAGGCCTGGACCCGGCGGAGCGAGCCCGGCGGCACGCTCACATCCCGTCAAGCCTCTAGACTTCCTGCAAATGGCAACCAGACGTCTACCTGTACTCGACGACGACGCCCCCTCGCTCGATCCATCGGCGATCGAGCACGCGTATCGACGTGAACGTGCCCGCCGCCGGATGCGCAGCGATCGGCGCACTGAGGCCCGGAGCTCGAACGCTCGCTTCTGGGTCGTGCTCGCAGTCCTGATGTTCCTGACGGTCTGCATCGCGCTCTTCGCCTGGCATCAGGTGCAGACCACGTTCGGCGTCTAGTCCGCGGAATACACTTACCGCAGTGGAACCCGCCGACTTCTTTCAGGATCAGCCGCTGCTGCTCGAGCCAGAGCCGCGCCGATCCCTGGGCGGGGGCATCTGGACCGCAGGCGACCGGCTGGTCTGGCTTGGCGCCTTGATCCTCTCGCTCTCCACGTTCATGGACTGGTACGCAGGATCGGGCGTCGGAGTGAAGCTGGCCGTGATCGGGTGGCACACCGGAATCCTCGGCAAGCTCGTGTTCTTCGTCGGCCTTGCGGTGCTCGCGATCGTCGCGCTGCGGGAAGCCGGGATCGAGCTCCCGCCGTCGACGCCCGAGAGCCTCGTCGTCCTCGCGCTCGGTGCGATCGCGACGGTCTTCGTCTTGATCCGCGTGATCTCGATCCCCGACTCGGTGCTTCCGGCAGACGGGCGCGGGATCGGCATCTGGATCAGCCTCGTCGCAGCGCTCTGCGTGATCGCGGGCGGGCTGCTCCGAGCCGCAGAAGAGCTCTAGACGCTCTCGAGCCCGTTCGAGCTATTCGATCGGGACGAGCTGCTTCGCGCGATCGACGAGCTGAGCCGGGTCGAACGGCTTGCCGAGGAAGCCTTGAGCACCCCGCTCGGCCGCATCCGAGACCGACTGCGCATCGACCGTGCCGCTGAACATGATCACCGGGATCGCCCCGTACTGCTCGTGCAGCCGCTGAAGCGTCTGCCAGCCGTCGCTGCCCGGCATCACGACGTCGAGCAGGATCAGCTCAGGCGCCTGGCCCTCGATCGCGGCAAGTGCCGCCTCGGCCCCTTCGGCCTCCCGAACGGAGTACCCCTCCATCTCGAGGTTCACGCGGAGCAGCTCGCGGAGCCGTGCATCGTCATCGACGACGAGCACCAGCGGGCCGGCGTCCCGGCGGCCAGGGCCCGAGCGGTCGATGAACGACTCGAGGTCGCCACGGCGATATCGGCGGTGGCCACCTGGCGTGTAGAAGGCGGGGACGCGGCCCTGATCGGACCATTTCCGGATCGTCGACTGGGCGACACCGAGGAACGCGGCAGCCTGGCCAAGGGTGAGCCAATCGGCTTCACCGGCCGGAGCGCGGCGATTCCCTGCTGATTGATTGTCGGCCATTCCGTAAGAACCTACCGAAAACTCACAGGCTCGGAGCGCTCAAGGCTTCGAAGTCGTCACGGTCACCGTCGTCGCCGGCGCCGGGAGCAGAGGCAGCGGGTTCAACGTCCGCACGATCGTCTGCTCGCCCGTGGGCGTCGAATTGTCGTGCAGCGCCTCGCCGAGCCCGACGCCGGTGACGAAGATCGCCCCCGCAACGGCGACGGTCAAGAGCGCCCACCACCTCCGGCCGCTCCCGCCCCGTTGCGACGACCGGGAGCTCACGGCGCGTAGTCCGAAGCGCCTCGGGCATACAGATAGAACGCCGCGTCGGCAACCGTCGAGACCTCCGGGGGCGCCGGCGCTTCCGGCTCCGCTTCGTCGAGCGCCGATCGCGCCCAGTCGTCGGCGCCCGCGTAGAGCTCTGCGAGCTCGGCGAGCGTGTACGTCTGGCCGATCCGGCGGCGCAACTCGGCAGTCACGACGCCGACCTGCCCGTGCAGCCGCGCGTAGAGCGCAGGATCGGAGCGGGTCCGCTCGACCCGCCGGCTACCGTCTTGCCACTGCTGGCGTGCAAGCTCGATCTCCACAGGCAGGCCGATGATCATAGGGAGCAACAGCGCTCCGCCGGCCAAAGAGGCGCCGCCTCGGCCAGGATCCGGTCTCCCAGCTCGTAGCCCGGCCGCGCGAGCGCGAAGCCGCCGTGGGCGTGGAGGCACTTCAGGCTTCCGGTCCGGCTGGCACCGCCGATCCCGACGGGAAGCTCGGGCCGAAGCTCCCGCTGCTCGGCATGGGCCGCAGCGAGGCTCTCCGCGAGCCCAGGATCCGCTTCCGCTGCGCGTGTCCACCGCTCGACCCCTCCGGCCGCCTCGAGCCGGGAGAGCTGGGTGACGAGGTGCGGGCAGGTGACGTAGAACTGGGTCGGGAATGGCGCCCCTGTGTCGTCGAAGGCAGCCTGTTCGGTGACCGCCGGCAAGCCGAACGGACAGCGAACGCTCACGCGCAGAAACGCGCGCGGCGCCCGTCCGAGCTGACGCTCGACGATCGCGCGGTCATCCATGCCTCGAGGTTAGCGGTGAGACTTGCGCCAGGTGGAGATGCCGCGCACGATGAAGAGGCGCTCGTTCGGCTTCACGAGCCCGAGCCGGCGCGCTTCGCGGACGAGCGTGTCTCCGTCTGCGATCGAGGCCATCCGCTGCTGGAGCTGAACCTTCTGCTCCTTCAGCGAAGCGACCTGCGCCTGCCGATGCTGCAGCTGCTGCTTCGTGTGCATGTAGGTATGCAGCGGCTTCCAGTACAGGACCGCGATCAGTACGAGCCCGCCGAGCGCGAGCAGCCGGGTCGGCCGGAGCATCGTTCAAACTTCGTCTTCGCGCTCGGCGCTCCTGCCGCCAGCCGCAGGCTCTGTCGAGCGCTCAGCTAGGCAGTGTCGATCTTGATCACGTTCGTCGAGCCGGGCATGTTGACCGCGGTGCCCGCCATCAGCACCACGAGGTCGCCCCGCTCGAGGATGCCCGCGCGGCGAGCGGCTTCGAGCGCCCGGGCCCACAGGTCTTCGACGTTCGCCGTCTCGGGGAAGAGCAGCGGCGTCACGCCCCACTCGAGCGCCATCTGCTGCACCGCCGTTTGATGGTGCGAGAGCCCGATGATCGGCCAGGACGGACGAAGGCGCGCCACGGCCGATGCCGTGCGCCCCGTGTAGCTCGGCACGAGCACGGCCTTGGCGCCGAGCGTCTCCGCCAGGTCGTTGGCCGCGTTCGACATCGCGAGCCGCACAGCGGTTCTGTCACCGGGCAGCTGATGCCGGTAGGTCATCGACGGCTCGACCGCTCTCGCGATCTGATCCATGGTCTGGATCGCCTCGACGGGATACGCGCCGACCGCGGTCTCTGCGGAGAGCATCACGGCGGAGGTTCCGTCGAGAATCGCGTTGGCGACGTCGCTCGCCTCGGCCCGAGTCGGCTCGGCATGCTCGATCATCGACTCGAGCATCTGCGTCGCGGTGATCACGGTCTTCCCGAGCTCGAGGCAGCGGAGGATGATTCGCTTCTGCATCAGCGGCACCGTGGCGGCACCGACCTCGACGCCGAGATCGCCGCGGGCGACCATCAGTGCATCCGCTTCGGCGAGCACCTCGTCGAGCGCATCGACGGCCTCAGGCTTCTCGATCTTGGCGATCACCTGCGCCGACGAGCCGGCGCGCGCGATGATGTCCTTCAGCTCGCGCACGTCCGACGCCGCGCGCACGAAGGAGAGCGCGACGAAGTCGACGCCGAGCCCGAGCGCGAACTCGAGATCGCCGAGGTCTTTTTCGGTCAAGGACGGAACCGGAATCGGCACGCCTGGGAGGTTGACGCCCTTGTGCGACTTGACCTCGCCGCCGACGATGATCAGGCACTTGGCACGGCCACCCTCGACGTCGATCACGGTCAGCCGGATGCGTCCGTCGGCGATCAGAACCTCGTTGCCGGGCCGCAAGACCTCGCTGATCACGGCCGGCGCGATCGGCAGGTCTCCCGGGTCACGCTCGGAGCCTTCGCCGACCAGCACGATCTCCTCGCCGGCGACGAGCAGGCGCGCCTCGGGCAGATTGCCGAGCCGAAGCTTCGGGCCTTGGAGATCGGCGATCAGCGCCAGCGGGCGGCCAAGCTCGCCTTGCACCTGGCGGACAAGCCGTGCGCTCGTGCCGTGATCTTCATGGCTTCCGTGCGAGAAATTGAGGCGCGCCGCGTCCATCCCGGCCTCCGCGAGACTGCGCACGCCCTCGAGCGTGTGCGTCGCGGGACCGATCGTCGCGACGATCTTCGTTCGGCGATCGCTCATGGTTTCACAGTAGACGACCGCGCAAATGCGTCCCGGCCGGGATACACGGCGCGATCCCCAAGCTCTTCCTCGATCCGGAGGAGCTGGTTGTACTTCGCGACACGATCCGACCGGGCCGGGGCGCCGGTCTTGATCTGACCGGTGTTCGTCGCGACTGCGAGGTCGGCGATCGTCGTGTCCTCGGTCTCGCCCGAGCGATGCGACATGACCGCGGTGTAACCGGCGGCGTGCGCGATCCGGATCGCTTCGAGGGTCTCGGAGAGCGTCCCGATCTGGTTCACCTTGATCAGGATCGAGTTGCCGACGCCGTTTTCGATTCCGCGCACGAGCCGCTCCGGGTTCGTGACGAAGATGTCGTCGCCGACGAGCTGCAGGCGATCGCCGAGCTCGGCGGTGAGCCGCGCCCAGGCGTCCCAGTCGTCCTCGGCAAGGCCGTCCTCGAGCGACACGATCGGGTAGCGGTCGAGCCATGCGGCGTAGAAACCCGGCATCTCGGCGGACGGCAGCTCGCGGCCTTCGAAGCGGTAGACGCCGTCCCGAAACACCTCACTCGAGGCGGGATCCAGCGCAATCGCGACGCGGTCGAGATGCCCGGCGCGCTCGGCTGCCTCGAGGATCGCCTCGATCGCAGCCTCGCTCGAGGGCAGATCGGGGGCAAAGCCGCCCTCGTCGCCGACGGCGGTCGCCAGGCCGCGGCCGTGCAGCACCGCCTTCAACGAGTGATAGACCTCCGAGCCGATCCGCAACGCGTCGGCGAAGGACTCGGCGCCGACCGGGACGAGCATGAACTCCTGGAAGTCGATCGAGTTCTGGGCGTGAACGCCGCCGTTGATCACGTTCAGCATCGGCACGGGCAGCGTCACGGCGTCGTCGCCACCGAGGTACCGAAAGAGCGAGACGCCGTCCTGCGCCGCGCAGGCCTTGGCAGCGGCGAGCGAGACGCCGAGGATCGCATTCGCGCCGAGCCGGCCCTTGTTCGGCGTGCCGTCGGTTTCGATCAGCAGACGGTCGAGACCCTCCTGGTCGCGAGCGTCGCTGCCGCGCACGGCGCCGGCAAGCTCGCCATTGACGTTCGCGACCGCCTGGGAGACGCCCTTGCCGCCCCACTCGGCGCCGCCGTCGCGCAGCTCGACCGCTTCGTGGGCTCCGGTCGAGGCGCCTGATGGAACAGCTGCCCGGCCGAGCGCGCCGGATTCGAGCGTGACCTCGACCTCGACGGTTGGGTTCCCGCGCGAATCGACGATCTGACGGCCCTGGACTGATGCGATCCGACTCATGCTCACTCTTTCGACCTGTCGAAGAACTGGTCCTGCTCGGCCAGCGAAAGTTCCGACCAATTCTTGCCCTCGTCGGCGGCGAGCCGCTCTGCCGTCTCGACCCGCGTCCGGAACCGCCCGGCCGCTCGGCGGAGCTCGAGCTCGGGGTCGACGTTCAGGCGCCGGGCGACATTCACGCAGGCAAAGAGCACGTCGCCGAGCTCCTCGGCCGTGCGCGGATCCGGCTCGACCTCAGGCAGCGGATCCTCGCGCAGCTCCGCCCGAAGCTCCCGTAGCTCCTCGTCGAGATCGGTGAGCGCGCCGGCCACGTCCGGGTAGTCGAAGCCGGCCGCAGCCGCTCTTCGCTGCACTTTCCGCGCCAGGAGCAGCGCCGGCAGGGTCTCGGGCACGTCGTGGAAGATGCCCTCGCGGCCCTCCTGCTCCCGCTTCAAGCGCTCCCAGTTCTCGCGCACGCGTCCGGCGCTCGCAGCTTCGACGTCGCCGAAGACGTGCGGGTGGCGCGCGACGAGCTTCGCATGGATGCCGCGCGCGACCTGCTCGAGATCTCCCTCGCCTCGCTCGGAGAGCAGGAGCGCGAGGAAGAACGACTGGAACAACAGGTCGCCGAGCTCGTCGAGCAGCTTCGAATCGTCACCAGAAAGTGCGGCCTCCGCAACCTCGTAGGCCTCCTCGACAGTGTGCGGCACGATCGTGCGCGTCGTCTGCACGCGATCCCAGGGGCACTCTCGGCGAAGCTGCTCGGTGAGCTCCTGGAGCTCGACGAGCGCCTCTGCCAGGCTCACGGAGTCGTCGAGGTCGAGCTCGTCGTGTACTGCGAGCACGGATCAGGGCTCGGCGCGTAGCCGGTCTGGTACTTGATCTCGTTGCCCTTGCAGTAGCTCTTCGCGATCTTGGCAAGCCAGGCGGTCATGATCCCGTTCTTCTTGTTCGTGATCAGCGTCTGCTGGATCTGCGGCGCGACCGTCTTTTCGGGCGTCGTCTTCGCCGCGGTGGCTGCCTTGGTCGGCTTCAGCACGAACCAGCCGTACTGCGACGTGTTGACCTTCCCAACCTGGTTCGTCTTCAACGAGAAGAGGAGCTTGTCAAACGCCGACACGGTCTGACCCTTCGTGAACGTGGCCTTGCCGCACTTCGTGCTCGACGTCGTGTCGAGCGAATACTTTGCCGCCAGCGTGCACCAGGTCGCGTCGGACGCGCCGTTCAGCTGCGAGTAGAGCGACGCAGCGAGCGCAGTCTTGTTCTTCCCCACCAGGATGTACTGGACGTCGCGCGAAGGCGCCTTCTGGTACGTCGACTGGTGCTGGATGTAGTAGGCGAGCACCGCAGTGTCGGGCACCGTCGTGCCCGCCGTCAGCTTGTTGAAGAGATCCTGATCCCGAAGCTGTGACCGAATCTGGTCGCGAACCTCCTGATCGGTCAGGCCCTGCGCCTTCAGCTGCTTCAGATAGGTCGCCGTGCTGCCGTTGAAGTACTGCTTCTTCACCTCAGCCAGCCTGGCGTCGATGTCCTTCGAGGTGACCGTGATCCCGAGCTTCGCGGCCTCGATGTCCTTCTCTGCCTCCTGCACGAGCAGATCGATCGCCTGAGTCTGGATCGTCGCGTACTGCGATGTGCCCTGCTTCGGGAACGCCGTCTTCTGCGCCGTCATGTTGGCCTTCGCCTCGCTCATCAGCTCCGTGAGCTTCGACTGGTCGACATGCGTCTTGTCGACGATGGCCACGTCGCTCGAGCTGAGCTTGGCCGTGCTTCCACCACAGCCAGCGGCGAAAACCGCGACCAGAAGCACCGGAAGTAGAAGAAGAAAACGTCCCCTCATGGAAAAAATGCGCCTGCTCATGCCGCCTGGCGCGCTGCAATCATAGCAGTGACCAGATTTAGGGCCCCGGACAGCTCCTCTGACCGGACGGCGACTTCTCGTTTGGCCGAGGTGTAGACCGCCGTGTCGATCAGGGCTCGCAGCTCACGCAGCTCGGACGAGCCGAGCACGACGGCACCGACGGTTGCCCGTCCTCCTCGGAAGACGAGGTAGTCCGCCCCGAGCTGGGAGAGCTTCAGCTTCGCCTCCTGAATCGAGAAGAGATTGGCGACGGGCTCCGGCAGCGGCCCGTACCGGTCTTCGATCGAGACCTGGAGCTCACGCAGCTCGTCGTCGTCCTCGACGAGGGCTAGGCGGCGGTGGAGGTCGATCTTCAGCGCCTCCGCGGCGATGTAGCTCGCAGGCACGAAAGCATCGACCCTGGCATCGACCCGGACCGGCCGCGTCAGCACGCGCCGCTGGCCGGTGAGCTCGGCGATCATCTCGTGCAGCATCTCGACGTAGAGCTCGAAGCCGAGCGCGGCGACATGGCCGGACTGCTCCGCGCCGAGGAGATCTCCGGCTCCTCGGATCTCGAGGTCGCGCATCGCGATCGCAAACCCGGCGCCGAGCTCGGTGTGGTCGGCCAGCGTCGAGAGGCGGGCCCGAGCCTCGGGCGTCAGCTCCGTCGCGTCGGGATAGAACAGATACGCATGCGCAGCGACATCGCGGCGGCCCACCCGCCCACGGATCTGGTAGAGCTGCGAGAGGCCCAGCAGGTCCGCCCGCTCGACGATCAGCGTGTTCGCGCCGGGGATGTCGAGCCCCGACTCGATGATCGTCGTCGACACGAGCACGTCCGCGTCACCGCGCAGGAAGGCGAGCATCGTGTCCTCGAGCTCTCGCTCGCCCATCTGCCCGTGGGCGACGATGAAGCGGAGCGACGGGCAGAGCTGGCGCAGCTTCTCGGCCGCCTCTTCGATCGTCTCGACCCGGTTGTAGAGATAGAAGGCCTGCCCACCGCGCGCGACCTCGCGTTCGAGCGCGTGCTGGATCAGCTCGTCGTCGTATTCGCCGACGAAGGTGCGGATCGGGCGGCGTCCTTCCGGTGGAGTCTCGATCACGGAGATGTCGCGCAGGCCCGCGAGCGACATGTGCAGCGTGCGCGGGATCGGCGTGGCCGAAAGCGCGAGCACGTCGACCTCGAGACGGAGCTGGCGCAGAAGCTCCTTCTGGGCGACGCCGAAGCGCTGCTCCTCGTCGACGACGACGAGACCGAGCTCCTTCGGGATCACGTCGCGTGAGAGCACGCGGTGCGTTCCGATCAAGACGTCGACCTTCCCCTCGCCGAACTCGCGCAGCACCGTCTTCACCTCTGCGGGCTTGCGGAAGCGGGAGACCATCTCGACGCGCACCGGGAAATCGCGGAAGCGGTCGCGGAACGTGTTCCAGTGCTGCTGGGCGAGGATCGTCGTCGGGCAGAGGATCAGCACCTGCTTCGCGGCGACGGCAACCGTGAAGGCGGCGCGCAAGGCGACCTCGGTCTTGCCAAAGCCGACGTCGCCGCAGACGAGCCGGTCCATCGGATGGGGAGCCTCGAGGTCTTCCTTGACCGCCTCGATCGCGCGGCCCTGATCCTCGGTCTCGCGGAACGGGAACTCGGCCTCGAGCCGCTCGATCCACTCGTGGTCGGTTTCGTAGGCGATCCCGGGCTGGGTCTGGCGCTGGGCATAGAGCGCGAGCAGCTCGCCGGCCATCTCGCGCAGGTGCTCGCGCGCCCGCGTCTTCAGGTTGTCCCAGGCCTTGCCGCCGAGCTTCGAGAGCGTCGGCGCCTTCGAGTCGGCGCCGATGTATCTGGAGACCTTCCCGATTTGCTCGTGCGGGACGTAGACGCGGTCCTCGCCCCGGAACCCGAGCAGGAGGTAGTCACGGGTGACGCCCGCAACCTCCTTTGTCTCGAACCCGAGCAGCTGCGAGATGCCGTGATCCTCGTGGACGACGTAATCGCCCGTGCGCAGGTCGGAGAAGCTCTGCAGGGCGCGGCCGGCAGGAGCTGTCGCCCGCGGCGGGCGGCGGCGGAAGACCTGCGTGTCGGGCAGGAGTGCAACGCCGAGGTCGCGCCAGACGAAGCCGCGCCTCGCGGGGGTGATCGCGAAGGTGAGCCCGTTCGGCTCTGCCCCCGGGGCGAGCATCTCCGCCTCGACCCGGCGGAGGAGCTGGCGGCGGCGCTCGGCCTCTCCCGCGTGTCCGAACGCGACGATCACGTCGAGCCCCTGGCGCAGCAACCCGGCGAGCTCGTTCTCGGCCTCGGCGAGACCGCGAGCGGTCAGGGCGGGCCGTTGCGCGTCGAACGAGAAACGCTGGCTCTGCGGCAGCGGCTCCAGCGGCGCCGCCTTGTCGAGCGGCAGCTCGTCGAGGCCTTCCTCACGCCAGACCTGTCGCACCTCGTCCGGCTGCCAGACGAAGTCCGGCTGGCGGTCGAAGGGCAGGACGAGATCGGCCGGGATCTCGACCGGCGCGTCGTCGTCGGGAAGCGTCACCTCGGCGAGCTCGCGGCTCCGCTCGCTCGCCGCGAAGATCGTCGCCGTCTCGATCTGCCGGAGGCCTCGCTGCGTGAAGGGCGAGAAGGCGCGGATCTGCTCGATCTCGTCGCCGAAGAGCTCGATTCTCAGCGGCTCGCGGCCAGTCGTCGGGAAGACGTCGACGAGACCGCCGCGGACGGCGAACTGTCCTCGCTCCTCGACCCGCTCCACGCGCTCGTAGCCGGCGAGGGCCAGTGACTCAACGAGCGCGTCGATCCCCGGCTCGTCTCCGGTCGCGACCGTGACCGGGCGGGGCCGCGCCTCGGGTGGCGCAATCCGCTCAGCGAGCGCAACGGCCGAGGCACAGACGATCCCCCCGGCCGCGAGCACCTCGAGCGCCCGGGCGCGCTCTCCGACGAGATGCGGCGGCGGCTCGAGCCCGGAGTACCACCCGACTCCACGGGACGGGAAGAGCCCCACGCGTTCGTCACCGATGAACCAGGCGATTCCCTCCGCTGCGTCGCGTGCGTCGGCGTCCTCGGCCAGGAGCACGACGAGGCCTCGGTCGAGCTCCTCGTGCAGCGCCGCCAGCAGCAACGGCAAGGCAGCCTCCGACACGCGCGCGGCCGTTGGTACCGCCGAGGCAAATGCGGGCAGCCGGTCGTCTGCGCGAAGGCGCTCGACGAGTGGATAGAGCAGCGGGCGGTCCATGACGAAGGCCCTGAACAGCCGTTCCGGGGCCTCCATCGTATCCGGGAGGGTTCGGCTTAACGCCGAGCCGTCCTAGCTACCTCTTGGCCTGAGCGAGCCAGCGCGCGAGCGGCGCGAGGTTCCGCGGGCGCGGCAGCACCCGCTGTGCGACCGTCACCGCGAGGCGCCGGGCGCCGTCGTACCGGGCGGCGTACCACGCGTCGTTGAGGCTCGAGACCATGACGCGAAGCCCGGTATGCGGTGCGTGGATGAAGCGGCCATTGCCGATGTACATCCCCACATGGCCGACGCTGTCGAAGAAGACGAGATCGCCAGGTTTGAGCGAGTTGCGCGAAACCTTCTTGCCGAGATCGAAATCGGCATAGGAGCTATGCGGCAAGTTCACGCCGAAGTGGCTGTAGACGAAGCGGACGAATCCAGAGCAGTCGAAGCCGCTGCTCGGGGAGGAGCCGCCGTAGCGGTACGGGATGCCCAGCAAGTGCCGGGCGAAACGGGTGATCTTCAGCCCGACTGCGGTCGAGCGGGAAGCGGTTTTGGACCCGCTGCTGCTGGCCGAGGCGCGACCGGGACCAAACGCTGTCACATAGGCGAGCACGAGCACAAGCAGCAAAAGCCGGATCGGAGATGACACCGCAGAAGCTCCCTTCGGGGGAATCGGTGGCGGAAAGCTCACCGACGGTCGTGGGGGACGCGGCATTGTTCGGCCAGAGGCCAACAGTGTCACTACCCCTTATGGGGGTTTGAAACTCACCCATAAGGGGTAGGTCTAAGTCAAGCCGCTGCCCGGGCTCAGGCGCGCAAACCCACAGCCTGAGCGGCATCGGCGGACATTCGCGACCTGAACTTGTGTGCTGGCTGTTTGTAAGTTGTTCGCAGCCGTCGGGGCGCAATTGCCCTAGTTGAACGTTCGCTGCGCGATCTCGAGTCCCTGCTCGTCGAGCAATTCGACCGCTTCGGAGGCGCGGCCGATCAGCCCTTCCACGTCGTCGGACGGCTCGAAATCCGACAGGACGTAGTCGGCGAGCGAGCGGCGATCGCCGCGTCCGGGCCGCCCCACTCCGATGCGAAGGCGCAGGAAGTCTTCGGTGCCCAGATGAGCTGCGATCGAGCGCAGCCCGTTGTGCCCGGCGAGCCCGCCACCGAGGCGCAGCTGAAGCCTGCCCGGCTCGAGGTCGCCTTCGTCGTGGACGATCAGGATCGCGTCGGGCTCGATCTTGAAGAACGCGGCGGCGGCCTTCACCGACCGGCCGGATTCGTTCATGTAGGTCTCCGGCTTCAAGAGGGCCACACGATGCCCATCAATGCGCACCTCGGCGAGCTGGCCCGAGAACTTCGCCTTCCAGGAGCCGTCATGACGTCGCGCCAGCTCGTCTGCGACCAGCCAGCCGATGTTGTGCCGGTTCCGCGCATACTCGCGGCCCGGATTGCCGAGGCCGACGACGAGCAGGTCGAGCGACGAGGCGCGATCGCCCCGGCGCCATGGCAGCTGCATCGTTACTCCTCGGAAGCAGCGTCGTCGGCAGCGCCGTCTTCGGCAGCCTCCGACTCGGGCGACTCTTCGTCAGTCGCCTCAGCAGTGGTCTCGCCTTCCTCGCCCTCGGCGGCCTCTTCGAGCTCCTCTTCACGCATCGGAGCCGTCACGGTCGCGAGCACGGTCTCCTCGAGGTCGTCGAGGAGCGTGACCGCGGAGGGAACGGCGAGCGCGGAGAGCCGCAACGACTCGCCGATCTTCAGGTCGGAGACGTCGAGCTCGAGGTGCTGCGGGACTTCGAGCGGCAGCGACTCGATGTTGATCTCGTTCGTCGGCTGGTTGAGCACGCCGCCCTCCTTGACGCCAACTGCCTCGCCGATCAGCGTGACGGTGACCGTCGTGTGGATCGGCTGGTCGAGGCGGACTTCCTGAAGATCGATATGGGTCAGCTTCCCGCGCACGGCGCTGAGCTGGAACTCCTTGAGGATGGCCGAGTGGGAGCTGCCACCGTCGACTGTCACGTCGAGCACGGCATGCATGCCGGCCGGCGTCGTCAACGCGGCGCGCAGGTCGCGCTCAGGGATCATCAGCGAGACGGGCGTCGAGTGCCCGTAGAGGACGCCCGGGATCAGGCCCTGCTTGAGCAGGCGGCGAGTCTCGGCAGAACCGAGTTTCTTCCGCTCTTGGACCACGAGCTTCACGCGTTCTCCAGCCATCGACGGCGGATTGTAGCGGGGCTACGCGGTGAAGGTCACCGGCTCGCCGAGTAGCGTCGTGCGCGACGGCTCCGTCTCGGCGATCACGCGGCCGCGGCGGACGACCCAGCGCCGCGGCGGATGCAGGCGCATCACCTCGATCGCGCTCGGCGCATCGAAGACGACGCAGTCGGCCAGCTTTCCCTCTTCGAGTCCGTATTCGTCCTCGATGCCCAGCGTCCGGGCGCCGCGCTCCGTCGCGCAACGGAGCATCTCGGGGATCTCGTCGAGGCCCGACATGTAGGTGAAGTGGAGCGCCAGCGAGGCCGCCTCGACCATGTCGGCGCGGCCCATCAGGTACCAGGGATCCATGATCACGTCGTTGCCGAGCGAGACGTTCACGCCGGCCGCGAGCAGCTCCTTCAGCTGGGCGAAGCCGCGGCGCTTCGGATAGACGTCGAGGCGGCCCTGGATCAGCGAGTTCGCGTACGGGTTGACGACGATGTTGATTCCCGCCCTGCGCAGGAAGCCGTGCAGCTTGGACGAGTAGTACGGCTCATAGGAGCCCATCGCGGTGCAGTGACTTGCCGTCACTCGTCCAGACAGGCCGTGCTTGACGGTGTTGTCGGCCATCACCTCGAGGAAGCGCGAATTGGGATCGTCGGTCTCGTCGCAGTGGACGTCGATCCTGCGGCCGTACTTGGCTGCCAATTCGAAGACTCGATGCACCTCGCGCAGGCCGAGCTCCGAGGTCGGCTCGTAGTGCGGGATGCCGCCGACGCAGTCGGCTCCGAGCTGGAGCGAATGCTCGAAGAGGTCGTCGTTGCGCGGGTCGGAGTAGATGCCATCCTGCGGGAACGCGGTCACCTGGATCGTGACCACGTCGGCCAGCTCGTCGCGGACGCGCAGCAGGCCCTTCAGCGGCGCCTCGTTCTTCGCCGAGACGTCGGCGTGCGCGCGGATGTGCAGCGTTCCCTGCGCGGCCGACCACCGGACGATCTCCTTCGCCCGCTCGTAGACGTCGTCCTCGGTGAGGCTCTCCTTCAGCTCGCCCCAGACATGGATGCCCTCGATCAGCGTCCCCGACTCGTTGAAACGGGGCTGGCCGGCTGTCAGCGACGCGTCGAGGTGGAGATGGCAGTCGACGAGCGGTGCGGTGACGAGGCGGCCGTCGGCGTCGATCTCCGTCGCGGCGTCCAGCGCGAGGCCGGGCGCGATCTTCGTCCAGATCCCGTCGGTTGCAGCCAGGTCGACCATCCCGTCGTGGTCGAGCGTGCGCGCGTTGCGGATCAACAGGTCGATCATCGGTGCAGCTTGCGTTCGACTCCGACATCGGTAGCCATTGCGTCCAACCAGCCGGCGCGCACCGACGCGAGCAGCTCCTGGCCGACGGAGAACGCCTCGTCGTGGCGGCCGATGATCTCGGCGCCGGCCTCGCGCGCCTCGGCGAGGATCGCGTTCTCATCGATCCCGGTCAGCGTGCCGTTCCGGAGCACGACCTTGCCGCCGACGATCGCCGAGTCGACGGCAAGCGTCGTCGAGCCGAGCACGAGCTGGTTCAGCGCATTGTTCAACGGCGTGAACTGGAGCGAGTCGAGATTCAGAAGCACCAGATCTGCGCGCCGCCCGGCCTCGATCCGGCCAAGCCCGTCGCGATCGCCTGCCGCCGCTGCTCCGCCTGCCGTTGCCATCCCCCACGCCTCGGCCGCGCCGAGCCACTCCTCGTAGTCGACCTCCCAGAGCTTGTGCAGCAGCGCCGCGGTCTTCAGCGCCGCGTAGAAGTCGTTGCCGTCGTTCGAGCACATGCCGTCGGTGCCGAGGGCCACGTTGACGCCGTTTCTCAGGAGCTGCGGCACGGGGCAGATCCCCGAGCCGAGCTTCATGTTCGAAACCGGGTTGTGCACGATCGTGACGCCGTGATCGCGGACGAGCTCGATGTCGCCGTCGGTCAGCCAGATCCCGTGCTCGAAGGAGACGCGCGGTGAGAGGAAGCCGATCTTCGCCATGTGCTCGACGAGCGTGCGCCCGTACATCCGCTGGCCCGAGACGGCCTGCATCCTCGTCTCGAGCACGTGGATATGAATCGCGAGGTCGAGCTCGTCGGCGAGCGCGGCGCAGCCGGCGAGCATCTCGTCGGTACAGCGCTGCGGGCCCGACGGGGCCGGACAGATCGAGATGCCCTCGTCCGGGCGGTGGAACTTCTCGACCGCGCGGCGCGTGAAGGCCTCCCACTCCGACCACGACGGCGGCTTGTCA
>DASZPQ010000058.1:0-20622 GCA_035550275.1 Gaiellaceae bacterium
TGATTCGCGATGCTGGGCTGCCCGAGGACGGCGACGCGTTGCGCGACGAGATCGCGCGGCTGCACGCGCGTAAGACCGAGATCTTCACAGAGATCGTCGAAAGCGGGGCGCTGCCCGGGAGGCCCGGAATCGCAAGGATCGTCGACGAGGCCGCCGCGGAGGGCGTTTCGGTCGCCGTTGCCTCCACGTCGACGGAGGCCTCCGTTCGCGCGATCCTCGAGACCACATTGGGAGAGGCGCGAGCAGCGCGCTTCGGTGTCTATACCGGCGATGTCGTCGCCGCGAAGAAGCCCGATCCCGCGATCTACTTGCTTGCGCTCGAGCAGCTTGGCATCGACAGCTCCCGCGCGGTCGCGATCGAGGATTCACGCAACGGGCTTCTCGCCGCTACGGGCGCAGAGCTCGCGTGCGTGGTCACCGTGAGTAGCTACACCGGCGAGGAGGACTTCTCGGAGGCCGCGCTGGTCGTCTCGGACCTCGGCGATCCCGGTGCCCCGATCGACGTGCTTCGGAGGCCCGACAACATGCAGCTCGGGGACTATGTGACGCTCGCCACCCTGCGATCCATGGTCAGTTGATCCGCTTCTAGAGCCTGCGCCAGCTTGCTCGTGCCAGACGTGGCTCGATTAGGGGAAGCTTGCTCCGTAACATTGACCCATAGCCTTAGCCATTCCACAGCGGCTTGCCGTCGCGTGCTCTAAGACGGCGGAACGGACGGCTTGGCTTGATGCCCTGCCGGACGTGATCGAGCATCTTCAGGCCAGGTGGTCGCTCACGGTCGGTGCGCCGTTCGACAGCGTCGAGGTGAGCTGCGCGTGGGTCGCGCCCGCCGCGTTGGCCGGTGGAGGCACCGTGGTGCTCAAGCTCGGCATGCCTCATCTTGAGGGGGAGCGCGAGATCGATGGCCTGCGGTTCTGGAACGGCGATCCAACGGTTCGCTTGCTTGCTGCTGACGACGAGCTGAACGCGATGCTGCTCGAGCGCTGCGAGCCCGGAACGCCTCTCCGTGCCTTGCCTGAACCAGAACAAGACATCGTCGTTGCGGGGCTCTTGCGTCGACTCTGGCGCCCTGTGCCGTCGCCGCATCCGTTCCGCACGCTTGCCGAAATGACGGCAGCCTGGACTGGGGCGACCCATGAGGTCGCCGATAGCTGGGCCGATGCGGGACTGGTGGAGGAGGGTTTGCGTCTCTTCGAAGAGCTGCCCCGAACCGCGCCCAGCGAGGTTCTACTCGCGACCGATCTCCACGCTGGAAACGTTCTCCGGGCCGAGCGAGAGCCGTGGTTGGTGATCGATCCCAAGCCTTTCGTCGGCGATCCCGCCTACGACGTCACCC
The DNA here is from genome assembly GCA_035550275.1 of Gaiellaceae bacterium. Lineage (GTDB taxonomy): Bacteria > Actinomycetota > Thermoleophilia > Gaiellales > Gaiellaceae > PALSA-600. Next base: position 1,337 of record DASZPQ010000058.1, read on the forward strand.
AGCACCTGATGAACTGCGAACGCCTTCAGTCGCAGCCCCTGGCGTTGGTTCATCGCCTGGCCGATCTGCTCGGGCTCGATCGTGAACGGGTCCGGCTCTGGACGTTCGCCCGGGCAGCGGCCGAACTACAGGACGGCTCGGGCAAGCGCTTTCTGCCCGTCGCCAAGGCGCTCGCTCCGTAGGCAATTCAGGTACGACGCGATTGGCGCCTGATTTCCGCAATGGCGCCCGGTCGGGAACGGCTGGTCTGGCGGCTCGCACGCGAGTTCGGCGCCGCGAGCGTCGTTGGAATCGAGTCCTCGGAGAAGATGCTCGAACGTGCCCGCGGGCGGACATCGGATGCAGAGATCGACCGTCTGCGCTCGTTCGCTTAGGAGACGCTCCTCCGCCGGTCAAGAGCGCAGACGCCGTTGTCAGCATCCTCGCTCCGCAGTGTGTTGACAGCTTTCGGTGGACACCGGAGGTCAGCAATGTGTCGGGGTTAAAGTTCTTCGAATGCCGACTTTCAACGAGATCGAGCAGGCAATCCGGGAGTGTTGGAGCGTGGATACGTCTGACGATCCGGATGAGTGGTCGCCAGAGAACCCGAGCCGGGGTCAATGTGACATCACTGCCCTGGTCGTCAACGATCTCGTCGGTGGAGAGTTGCTCGGCGCGTCCGTGTACTTGAACGGTGAGCGAGTCGAGGGCCATATGTGGAACAGGTTGCCGGGTGGCGTTGAAGTCGACCTCACCCGCGAACAGTTCAGGCGCGGCGAGATTCTCGGAGAGCCGGTTGCTCGAACGCGTACTCCGGAAATCGCATCTCCCGATCATCACCGTTATCACCGGTACGAGAAATACCTCGTGCTTGCCGAGCGAGTCCGCGCTCGCTTGCAGGCCCTCTAGCAGCGGAACGCGTCGCCGCGGGAGTCTGACACTCAGGCGTGTCGGCTCGTTCATTCGAGCCGTTTCCGAGGATACGGTCGCCGGTCTGCGCTATCCGCCCGCGCCGTGCTGGAACAGCGACATCCACTGCTCGGATCCTGGCCCCGCCGGTCGGATTAGCCGCTATCCCGGCGCATGGAATCCAGCGACGATTCATGCAATCTGCCTAGAACGGCGAGCCCGGCTAGATCAGGTCGAGCGGCTGGGGGCCGTCCGGATCCGGCTTGGGCGGCGTCGGAGTGGGATCGCGAATCGGCCAATCAGGATCCGGGGCCGGTCTCGGCGGCTCCGGTGCCAGGTGGGGCCAGGACGCGGCTCTGGTGCCGTCGGCGAGGCCGTAAACGCGGCCCGGGAACTGAGACCACTTCCAGCTGGGATCTGGGACGGAGAGCGTCATCGCTGCCCTTTGATGCCCGCTCGCAGCCGCGAAGAAACCTCGCCGGCCTCCAAAGATCCGGATGCCTGACGCCGTTCGCGGACGCCGGGCCTCCGCCGCGATCTATCGTCTACTGATGCAGGTGGTGGTCTGGTCGCGCGAGTTGGTCTCTGCGCTGAAACGACGCCCGCGATTGCGGAGGACGCTCGAGGCGGTCGCCGCGCTCGCGGTGATCGCCGGATCGGCGTACGCGGTGAACGGCGAGTGGTCGCAGGCCGAGCCGCAGCTCGCGAACGCCCGCATCAGCGATGTCTGTTTCGCGCTGGCGACGGTCGCGATCTACTACCTCGTCTTCATCCTCGGGTGGATCCGGATTCTCGCGGCTTGGGATGTCCAGGTGTCCTACCGCGCGGCGCTGCAGGCCGAGATGGTCTCGATGCTCGCGAAGTACATCCCAGGCGGTGTCTGGACGCCCGCGGCGCGGGTTGCGGCTCTCGAGCGGCTCACCGGCGAGACCGCGACCGGCACGATCCTCGCCTCGATCCTGGTCGAGGCGATCCTCTCCGCCGTCTCGGGGATCATCGTCTTCGTCGTCAGCCTGATCTGGGTGCGGAATGTCCAGGCCCCGGTGGTTCCGATCGTGTTGTTCACACTGTTCTGCGTGGCGATCTTGCATCCGCGCATCTTCCGGCCGGTCACGGCGCGTCTCCTGAAGCCGTTCGGCCTGCCGCCGATCGAGCCGCTGCCATTTCCGACCATGGCGAGCCTGCTCGCGTTCTACTGCTGCACGTGGCTGATCGGCGGCCTCGGCCTCTACTTCCTGATCCGGAGCCTCGGCACCACGACGCACATCACGACGATTCCGTTCCTCGGCGGCACCGCCGCGATCGGCGCGATCGTCGCCGTGCTCGCGATCTTCGCTCCGTCCGGCCTCGGCGTCCGGGAAGCATCGATGTACGCGCTGCTGATCGCCGTCACGAGCGACCCGACTGCGCTCGGAGCGACGATCCTCAACCGGCTCACGATCACGGTCGTCGAGGTTGGGCTCTTCCTGGCCGGCGTCGTCGTCTGGCGCCTGACCCGAGCCCGCCTCCGGCCAAGCGCCGAGTCGAGCAGCTGAATCCGCGCGCCTACTGCGGCGCTTTGCGGAAGACGACCCAGCGCAGGACGCAGTACATGTAGATCCCCTCGCACCCCGCGGCGAGGATGCGCGCGACGTGGTACTCGAGCCCCGCCGAGGCCAGTCCGTCGGCCAGGCCGGCGATGAACGCGACGTAGTTGACGCCGATCGCGATGAGATAGACGACAAGTTGCCCGCCGACCGGAGCGTGTGAGCGGAAATTCAGGCTGCGGTTGAGCGCGAAGCTCAGCCCAAAGGCGGAGAGATATGAGAGCGTGAAGGCCACGGGCAGCGAGACGTGGAGCCCGCTGCGCAGGAGCGTGAGGAGCAGGAGATCGATCGCGAACGTGAGCCCGTTGATGAGCACGAAGCCGAGAAACGTGGGCGCAACGAGCGTGTCGAGCCCGAACGGCAGCACCGCGACGATCCTCGCCATGGCCGCGATGAAGCGCCGGCTGCGGTCGAGCTGCTTCGCCCCGTCGACTGCTCCAGCATCCTCGACCAGCACGATGTGACTCTGCCAGGTGGCGCAAGTGGCCGTTGTCTTCGACATTCCCGAGAGGTCAGTTCTCGCCGGCGAACCGTGCGAGTGACGCCGCCGGTGCGAAGTGGACGGTTGTCTTCGAGTCATCGGTCAGGTAGATCCCCGCTCGGGGCATGCCGAGGTGTGTTGGGGCCGCAGCCGGAATCGACACGATCGGATTCAGGCCGTCGTTGAAGGAGGCGATCTCACGCGCGTGGCGCCCGCACGCCTGCATTCGAGTCATGTCGCTGTGGTCAGCGCTCTCAGCGCCCGACCGCCCGCCGAGCGAGAGAACGTAGCGGCGCTTCAACCGGCTCGTCCTTCGAGACGGCGCTCGCGGGTACTGTTGCGCCTTGTCCGGGTTTGTCGTCGAGCTGCGCAGACGTGGACGTTCCGCCGCGACGCTCGGCCTCGCGTTCTTCGCGCTTGTCGTGCCACCGGCCCTCGCCGGGCCCGGCCTCGCTCCCAAGCCGCCGATCGTCTGGAAGCCGATCCCCTTCGGCGCCAAACGCCGGAGCGAGATGGCCGCCTATGCGAAACGAAACTACGGCCTCGACACCTGGAGAATTCAAGGTCCGCACGTGATCGTCGAGCACTACACCGCGACCACGACGCTGAGCTCCGCGTACGACACCTTTGCGGCGAACGCTCCCGATCCCGAGCTCGGCGACTTCCCCGGGGACTGCGCGCATTTCATCGTCGACACCGACGGAACGATCTATCAACTCGTCCGCGTGGACACGATGTGTCGGCACACGGTCGGGCTCAACTACACGGCACTCGGCATCGAGCACGTTGGCACGAGCGACGCGGAGATACTCGGAAACCCCGCGCAACTCCGAGCCTCGCTCGAGCTGACGCTCTGGTTGATGGAGCGCTTCCACATCAGCCTCGCGAACGTGATCGGGCACAGCGAAAGCCTGACGAGCCCCTACCATCGCGAGCTCTACGCGCCGTGGCGCTGCCAGACGCACGCCGATTGGCAACGTCCGGACATGAACGTCTATCGCACCGACCTGATTGCGCTTGCGCAGCGAGACGGCCTGTCGCTCGGCCGAGTGCCCAGGCCACGGCGATCGAGTTGCGCATGACCGGGCCTCGTGCCTCCCTGCTCGCGGCGTAGCCGAGCGATCGCTTCACCGGTCAGTGCTTGCCGAGAATGCTGTGCTTTCGTCCAGGGCGAGCTGATCGTCTCGGAAGACGACGCGCGCGCGGCCGGTGCTTGATCGCCGGGCTCGATCGAGGAGCAACGCCCAGGCGTGGCAGCCATTCGAGCCAGGACGGCAGGAACCAGTTCCAGTCGCCAAGGAGCTTCATCGTCGCGGGAAGGAGGACGGCGCGCACGATCGTGGCGTCGAGAAGGATCGCAACGGCGAGACCGACGCCGAGCATCTGGAAGACGATCTCCCCGAGGGTGGCGAAGATCGCGAAGACGGCGACCATGACGATCGCGGCGCTCGTGACGACCCCGGCGCTTGCGTTGATCCCGTGTGCGACCGCATCCTCGGTGGTCATTCCGCGGTCGTGGGCTTCGCGGACTCGGCTCAGAATGAACACGTGGTAGTCCATCGAGAGACCGAAGAGGATCACGAAGAGGAACAGCGGCAGCCAGGCGATGATGCCCCCGATCGAGGCGAAGTCGAGGAGGGATTGCAGGTGCCCTTGCTGGAAGATCACCACCAGCACGCCGTAGGCTGCGCCGACCGAGAGCAGGTTCAGCACGATCGTCGTGAGCGGGATCACGATCGAGCGGAAGGTGAGGAGCAGCAGGAGGAAGGCAAGCCCGAGCACGAACGCGAACACGTACGGGCCGTGGGACTTCATCGTGTCGTTGAAGTCGACGGTTTGCCCGGCCGCACCGGTGGTGTGAACCACCACGCCGGGCACGTGACCGATCGTCTCGGGAATGACACTGTTTCGTAGGAGCGCGAGCGCGTTCAGGGATGCGGCATCGACGCCTGTTCCCACGAGCGGGATCGAGACGCGCGCGGCCTTGTGTGAAGCGCTGACGTCGACGGTGATCGGCTCGAACATCCGGCCTGTCGCGAGCGCGCGTTCCTCCAGTGCCGCGATCCCGGTGCTGACGCGCGGCGAGGTGACGTCAGCTGCGCTGATCACGACCGTCTCGGGCTCGGCGCCGCCCGGGAATGCCTGCTGCACACGCTCGTAGGCCTTCATCACCGGAAGGTTGGGCGGGAGCCCCTGCATGCCGGCGCTGACCGTGTGGAGGCTGAACGCAGGGATCGCGAGCGCCACGAGCAACGCCACAGCGGCTCCGCCGAACACAACCGGCCAGTGCAAGACGACGCGGATGATCGGCGCCCAGAACCGAGGCTCGCCTGGCCTGGCGCGCAGCCGTTGCAGTCCTGGGACGCGCCCCAGCTCAACGCGGTCGCCAAGCATCGACAGCACTGCCGGCAATACGGTGAGCGAGCCGACGAGCGCGATCGCGACCACCAAGACAGTCCCCATCCCGAACGAGCTGAAGACCTGGTTGCCCATCAGGAACATGCCCGTCATCGCGATCATCACGGTGAGGCCCGAGATCAGAATCGCGCGGCCTGAGGTAGCGGCCGCCACGTTCAGCGCATCCTGCGGGTCCCGGCCATGCGCGCGTTCCTCGCGTGCTCTGCGCACATAGAAGAGCGAGTAGTCGATCCCGACCGCGAGCCCGACGCACAGGATCACCGAGGTGATCGACTGTTCAACGTGCAGTACGTGGCTCAAGAGCTCCGTGACCCCGAGCGCCGCCAAGACCGCGGTGAAGCCCAGCAGCAGCGGCACCCCGGCCGCCACCAGCGCACCGAACGCGATCACGAGGATCACGAGGGTGACCGGCACAGAGGTCACCTCGGCCTTGTGGAAGTCATCGCTGACGAGCGCGTTCACCGCCTTGTTCGTGCTTGCGACGCCGAGCTCGCCGATGAACAAGCCGGGGTAGGCGCGCTGCACGGCTGCGGTCGCCGCCAGTGCCGGTGCGACCCGGTTCTGCGCGGTGTCGGGATCGCCGGTGATCTGGAAGATCACGAGCACCGCGCGGCCGCTCTTCGAGATCTGCCCTGCGTTTTCAGGAGCGAGCGGCGACCTGATCGCGGCGACCGACGGGACGCTCGACAGGCGCGTCACGAGATCGGACACCGCCGCGCGATAGCCGCTGCCGGCAAGCGTGCCGTTCGGATTCTCGACGATGACCTCCTCGCCTGCCCGCTGTTCCGGGAACTGCTGCGCCAGCGTCTCGTCTGCAAGTCGCGACTGGCCGTTCTCCGCTTCCATGGACCTGAGCTGCACCATCCCGATCGCGCTTCCGAGCATGAATGCGGCGATCACGAACGCGAGCCACCCGAGCACGACCGCTCGCCGGTGAGTCGCGCTCCAACGTGCGGCACGCGAGGTGAAGTTGTCGGCTGCCATTCGACCTCCAGATGGGCGGTGGTCGTTCTCGCCGAGCTTCTCTCGTCGTCGAGCCGAGCGCATCCGTGCAGCCGCGTATCTCGGCGCGGGATATCCGCATCCGCGGATCGCGGGGATTCACGAGATCGGGGGCGGGCTTCACTCCGCCTGCGCGGCTGTCAGCTCTCGGCGGCGGCGAGGCGCTCACGGCGCCGCGCCAGCTTCACGAGCAGGTTGTCGGCGATCCCGGGACGGCTCCAGGGGCAGCGTGCGATGCAGATCGCGCAGCCTTTCGTCTCGGCGAAATAGGGGATGCAGCGGTCGAAGTCGACGTACCACTTGTCGTCACCGCGGACGAGCTGCTTCTGCTCGCCGATTGCGTCGGGCGGGCAGGCATCCGTGCAGATCCGGCAGTTGGTGCAGAACTCGTCCGCGCCGAACACGTCCGGCTCGTCGGCGAGCAGCGGCATGTCGGTCGAGACGGCCGAGAGCCGGAACGATGCGCCGTGGGTGCGGTTGATGATCGAGCCGTGCTTGCCGAGCTCGCCGAGGCCGGCGGCGATCGCGGCCGGGATCATCAGCAACGCATCGGCGCGCGGGCCCGGGAACGACTCCGAGGGCCACCCCTGCTCCCGGATGAAGTTGCGCAGCGTGTTCGCCGAACGCGCCGCGCGCGTGTACTGCCGGCCGACCTCGAGCCCGGCGTTCAGCCGTCCCGGGACCGCGGGCGCCTTCGAGATCTCGTCGTAGTCGTGAGCGAAGCCGAGCACGATCAGCCATTTCTCCGCGATCTCGAACCCCTCGAAGATCCAGAGTGGGTCGAGCTGTGCGATCCCGACGAGATCGGCCTCGTTCGCGAGCGCGAAGGCCTTCACGAGCTCCGTCCACTCGGCTGCGCTGCGCTCGGCGCGCTCGGCTGCCACCGGGATCGGGTCAGGGCCGCGCGGGCGCAGCGCGAGCGTCACCGGGTCGCGGTTGAAGGCTTCGGCCACCTCCGGCGGATCGTAGAACTGGCTCACCACGTACTTCTGCAGCTCGCCGTGGGTCTGCAGCGATGCCTCGTGCCAGAAGAACGGCGACGGTGGACGGCGCTCCGCCTCACCGAGCCCGTTGACGGTGTTCCCGGAGATCTCAGGGAAGTGCGCCAAGGTCTCGGCCGGCGGCTCCCAACGCGGTGCGCCACGACCCATGGCGTCTTATACCACTGTCCGAGGCCGGCTGAGCCGCATCGCTTGCAGCTACTTCGCCTGGTCGAGCAGCGAGCGAATCTTCAGCGTCAGGTCGTTCCCGAGGAAGGGCTTCTGGATGAACGAGACGCGGCCTTCCTCGATCCCGTGCCGCAGAACGGTGTCAGCGGGGAACCCGGACGTGAACAGCACCACGAGATCGGGGTGGCTTGCGACGAGCGCCTCCGCGAGCGCGCCTCCTGTCATCCCGGGCATCACGACATCGGTCAGCAACAGGTCGATCTTCCCGCCTCGCTCCTCGGCGATCGCGAGCGCTTCGATTCCGCTCGCCGCGCTGAACACGGTGTAGCCGTAGTTTTCGAGCACTTCGTGGATCAGGGGCCTGACCAGCTCGTTGTCGTCGACGAGCAGGATCGTCTCGGTCCCGGCGACCGTTTCCGAGGTGGCCGCCGCGCCCGCCTTGGTGATCTTCCGGTTTGCGTAGGGCAGATAGATCTTGAACGTGGTGCCAAGCCCGAGCTCGCTGTAGAGCGCGATGTGGCCGCGGCTCTGCTTGACGATCCCGTACACCGTCGCCAGGCCCAGGCCGGTTCCGGTGGCCTTGGTCGTAAAGAAGGGATCGAAGATGCGCCCCTGACTCTCCGGGGCGATGCCGGTGCCCGTATCGGTGATCTCGAGCAGGGCGTAGTCGCCGGCGGTGACATCGGCGCGGACGGCTGCGTAGTCCTCGTCGAGAACGGCCGCAGAGGTCTGGACGATCAGCTTGCCGCCGTCGGGCATCGCGTCGCGGGCGTTGATGCCGAGGTTCATGATCACCTGCTGGAGCTGGTTGCGATCGACCAGGACCGGTTGGAGATCGGGGCTCGAACGCCGGCTGACCTGGATGCCTTCTCCGATGAGCCGCTCGAGTAGCCCGAGCGTGGTTTCGACGATTGAGTTGAGATCCGTTGGTTCCGGCTGGAGCACCTGCTGGCGGCTGAACGCAAGCAACTGCGTCGTGAGCGAGGAAGCGTGCTCGGCTGCCTGGTCGATCTGAGCCAGCTTCTCGTGCGCCGTCGTGTCGACCGAATGAGAGCGCGCGATTGCCGCGGCGGCACGGATCACCAGCAGGAGGTTGTTGAAGTCGTGCGCGATCCCGCCTGCCAGGCTTCCAACCGCTTCGAGCTTCTGTGCCTGCCGCAGCTTCTCCTCGAGCTGTTGCCGTTCGGATACGTCACGGATCACGACGGCGACCCCTACGAGGGCACCTGAGGGGTCGGTGATCGGCGAGCCAGCAGAGGAAACGGCGACCTCGGAGCCGTCCTTGCGCCGCATGATCAGATCGATCGGCCCTTGCTCTGCGCCACGGTTCATCTTCTCTCGGAGCTCTCGCAGGTCCGGGCTCATTTCGCCGGTCAGGAGATCGATGTGGGATCCGACCATCTCCTCGGCGGTGTAGCCAAAGAGCCGCTCTGCTCCCGCGTTCCAGCTCGTGACGATGCCGTCCAGGTCACGGCTCAGAATCGCGTCCGCGGACGCTTCGACGATCTCCGCCAGCAGGTGGATACGGGCTTCGGCTTCTTTCTGGCTTCGCATGTCGCGGGCGATGCTCGTCGCGCCCACGACCGCCCCACGGGTGTCGATGATCGGCGAAACGGTCAGCGAGACATCGATCCGGGTACCGTCCTTGCGCACTCTGACCGTCTCGAGTTGTCCGATCCGCTCGCCCCGGCGGAGGCGGTCGAGAATCTCGGTCACCTCTGTCGATCGCTCTGGCGGAAGCAGGATCGAGACTGATTGACCGATCGCCTCTGCCGCGGTGTATCCATAGATTCGTTCAGCCGAGTGGTTCCAGCTCAGGATCGTGCCGTCGAGGCTCTTGCTGAGGATCGCGTCCTCTGCGGACTTGACGATCGCCTCGAACTCCGACACCCCGGAGCCGGCTCCCTCGGTGACGGGCTCAAACAGGATCACGGCGGCGTCGGGGCCGAGCGGAGAGGCGCTGAGCGTAAACCGCCGCTCAACGAGCCGATCGTCCGTGTAGGAGACAAGCCCGAAGTCGCGAGCCTCCTGACGCACGATCACATCGCAGTAGTCACGAGCCCTTCCGGATCGACCTCCGGTCTGCGGGAAGGCGTCGGCGAACATCCTCCCGGCCAAGAAGGCCGGATCGACTCCAAGGATTCGACCGCAGTTCGAGTTCCCGAAGAGGACACGCAGGCTCTCGTATCTGTCCGGATCCTCGAGCTGGAGGACGACGGCTCCACATGGGAGTCTCTCCAGCAGTGCGAATAGCTGAGCGAGCCTGAAATCGTCGATGACTTCCCTCTCTGCGTCGTGCCTGCCTGGTGTGTTGCCAAGCGTACGCAGCGGAACACGATCCTGCTGGGAGCGCGCTCGGCATCGCGCGAGCTCGCTGTCGGCGCATTCGTCAGCTGGGGTGAGCAGTGGTCAGGGTGAAGGCGATGCATGCGCCCCCTGACGTGCGTTTCTCCGCCCAGATCGTGCCGCCCTGCGCGTCGATGAGGCCCTTTGCGATCGCGAGCCCGAGGCCGCTTCCGGCGCTCGAGCGAGCCCGGTCGGCGCGCCAGAAGCGGTCGAAGACGCGCGTCGTGTCTTCAGGCCTGATTCCAGGGCCCGTGTCCTCGACGGCGACGAGGGTGTGACTTCCGCGAGGACGTGCGGCAATCGTGATCGATCCACTTGCCGGGGTATGGCGAAGCGCATTTGCAAGCAGGTTGGAGAGCACCCGCTCGATCTTCTCCGGGGCTCCAAGCACCGAGCCGAGCCCAGGCTCGATCTCCGTCTCGAGCCGGATTTGCCTCGCGCGCGCTTCAGGCTCGATGCCACGCACGCACGAGGCGATCAGCTCGCTCAGGTCTGTGTCCTCGAGCTGGACCGTCAGCGCGCCGGCGTCGATCCGGGCAAGCTCGAAGAGGTCGTCGACGATCGTTGCGAGCAGCCGCACCTGCTGATCGAGCGCGGGGAGATACTCATCGGGCTCGCCGATCCCGTCGGTCAGCGCCTCGATCATCGCCTGCATCGAGGCGAGCGGCGTTCTCAGGTCGTGGCTTGCCCACGCGACCAGTTGGCGGCGAGCGTCGAAGAGGCTTTCGAGCGAGCCGGCCATTGAGTTGAACGAGCTGCCGAGCTGCGCGAGCTCGGCCGGTCCGGCTTCGGGGGCTCGGCTCGAGAGGTCGCCCGAGGCGAGCTCGGCAGAGGCAGCGCGGAGTCGCTCGACGGGGGCCACGATCCAGTGGCCGAGCAGGAGTGCTGCGAAGACGGCCGAGCAGGCTGCAGCAGCCGACACGGACAAGACCTTGACATCGGCGTGCATGTCGAACATCACCCAGCCCGAGGCGAGCACTGTTCCCAACGGAAGCACCACGGCCAGCAAGGCGAGCCCGGCGAGCTGGAGGCGGATCGTCGGAAGCAGCCGCAAGACGTAGGCCGCGCCGAGGCCGACGGCGAGCGTCGCGATCGCGATCAGGATGCCGTCGACGATCACGGCGTCAACCTGTAGCCGATGCCCCACACGGTCTCGAGATGCCGCGGCCGAGAGGGGTCCCGCTCGACCTTCTCGCGTAGCCGGCGCATGTGAACCGTCACGGTGCTGCTGTCGCGATCTCCGTCATCGCCCCAGACCCGGTCGAGGAGATGCGTGCGGGAGAAGACTCGCTTCGGATTCGTGGCGAGGAACCAGAGCAGATCGAACTCCCGCGCAGTCAGCTTCAGACTCGTGCCGGCCTTCGTGACCCCGCGCGTTCCGGCATCGATCTCCAGGTCGCCGACGACGATCCGCTCCTCTCGTGGCCGGGGTGCCGCGGCCCGGCGCAGCACCGTCTTCACGCGCACCGTGAGCTCGCGCGGCGAGAACGGCTTCGTCAGATAGTCGTCGGCCCCGAGCTCGAGCCCGACGATGCGGTCGGCTTCTTCGCCGAGCGCGGTGAGCAGGATCACTGGAGTATCGGCTCGAGCGCGGATCCAGCGGCAAAACGACAGCCCGTCGGTGCCGGGCATCATCACGTCGAGGACGACGAGGCTTGGCGACTCGAGCTCGAAGAGCACCTTGGCCGTGTCGCTCTCAGCCGCCTCGACGGTCCGGAACCCCTCGTGGCGCAGGTATTTCGCAACCACGTCGCGGACGATTGGCTCGTCATCGACAACCAGGATCGTCTTCATCGTCGTCATTGTCACCTCTCACGGCGGCCTTTGGGGGCGGCGCAGCGCCACCCCCAAACGGCCGCCCGGGATTTACATCTTCGGCGTGAACGTGTCCATCGTGTGTCCGGTCCCGGCCGAGGTCGTGACGCTGATCGCGCCCTTCTTCGCGTGCATCGGGACAACGGCGGTGATCTTGGTTGCCGAGAGGACCTTGAAGTGCATCGTCGCGACCCCGCCGAACTTCACGGAGGTGACGCCGGTGAGATCCGCACCGGTGATCGTCACCGTCGCGCCTTCGGCGGCGCTCATCGGCATGAAATGCTTGACCGCAGGTTTCATCCCCGCTGCGAACGCAGTGGTGGCGAACGCGAGCATTGCAATCAGGCAGACGGCTCCGCACAGAATCGTTCGGTTCTTCATGTGTTCCTCCTCGTTGGTGTTGGACTCAAGAGCGGCCGGTCGCTCGGGGCGAGCTCCTCGACCCATTTCGCGTGATGTACCTGTGCCCAGTCCTCGCGGACGGTTCCCCGCGTGATCCCATGCAATGCGTGCCGCGTTGCGGGATAGATCAGGGCGAGATAGAGGTGGCCGACGAGCAGCCCGAGCGACAGGAACATCAGCGAGTCGTGCAGGTAAAACGTTCCCTGGAGGCGAAAGCGCGTGTCGCGCTCGCCGTACCAGAGCAGGAATCCCGAGACGGCAAAGAGCACGGCGAAGGCGCCTGTGAGGATCGCGTTCACCTTCTGGCCCGCGTTGAAGCGGCCCTGTGGCGCGTGGAGATGTCCGGTCAGGAAGCGAGCGTCGTCGCGGTCGAAGCGATCGATCTCGCGCACGGTCTCGCGGAGGGCCCGGCGGTTCCCGACGGTGGCGATGACAACGATCGCGGCCGCCCAGGCGACTGCGGTCCAGATGTGCACCGCCTTCACGAGCGGCCGGCGACCGACTGCAATCGATAACGAGGGGAGGTAGAGCGCGAGCCCCGAGCCGAGCAGCACGAAGAACGCAGTCGCGTGAACCCAGTGGATGAGCCGTTCGGTGAGCGTGAATCTCGGTAGGTACCGGCTCATGCGCTTCCGTAGCCGTTGGAGCGGCCGACCCAGGCGTCGTTGTCGTAGCCGTCCTGCTCCCAGTAGCCCTGGCCCGATTTCGCCACGAGGTCGATCTGCTCGACCCACTTCACGCTCTTGTAGCCGTACATGTCCGGGATCACGAGCCTGACCGGAGCCCCGTGCTCACGGGGCAGCGGCTTGCCATTCATCTCGTAGGCGAGCATCACGTCCGGGAGCGTTGCCTGGCCGATTTCGAGAAAGTCGTCGTAGGGTTTCTCGGCCGAGACGAAATGAAGCGAATGAGCCTCGGGCAACGGCGAAACGCGCCTCAGCAACTCGGGCAGCCGGACACCTCCCCAGCGCACGTTCTTCACTTCCCAGCCTGTGACGCAGTGAAAGTTCGAGACCTGCTCGGCTTTTGGAAGCGCACGCAGCTCGTCGTAGGAGAGCTCGAATGGGCGGCGCGCCAGGCCGCCGACCTGCAGACGCCACGTTGCCGGATCGAACTTCGGCATCGTTGCCGCAACGGTGTAGATTCGCCAGCCGCCGGTCGGCAGCAGATTCGAGATTCCCGAAGCCGACGAAAGCGGATCGGTGACCTTGCCGAGTACGTGCGCGATTGCGTCGCCGTAGAACAGCGTCGCAACGCCGGCGCCGAGCACGCCCACGAACCCGGCCCGGCCGACGCGTCGTGCACCGACGTTCTCGCGCGGCATGCGAGGTTGGCGTGGGTCCCTCTCTGCGCCTGTCATCTAGACAGAGATAGTTCGGAGTGCTTACAGAAGGCTTACGCGGGCGTTAGCGATCCGGTCCTCTTGTCGCCATGGCCGTCGGCACGCGGCGGTTGAGCGATTGCCGCCCTCCGCTCTGGGGCACTCTTAGCCATGGAGTCGAAGCGGTGAAGCAGCTCTCTCGAGCGCGCGAGGCGGTCGACCGGTATCAGCAGCGGCACACGTGGGCCGGGTTCCCGCTGGCGGTGCTCCGGAAGTACTCCGACGACCAGGGTGGCTATCTCACCGCCGCGGTGACGTACTACGCCTTCTTCTCGCTCTTCCCGCTCCTGCTCGTGTTTGTCAGCGTGCTCGGCTTCGTGCTGCGAGGCCACGCTCATCTCGACCACGAGATCGTCAAGAGCGCCCTCGGCCAGTTTCCGGTGATCGGCCCTCAGATCCAGACCCACTCCCTCGGTGGAAGCGGTATCGCCCTGACGCTCGGCGTGGTCGGAGCTGTCTGGGCCGGAACCGGTGTCTGCCGTGCTGCCCAGAACGCGATGGACCAGCTCTGGGGCATCCCGATCGCGGAGCGCCCCGGGTTTTTCCAGGCGCGCGCCCGGGCCTTCCTGCTCCTGCTGGTGCTCGGGCTCGGCGCCCTCGCGAGCTCGGGGCTCAGCGGCATCGGCACGGTCGGCACCCATTTCGGGGTCAGCTGGAAGCTGATCGCGATCGTGCTGTCGACGCTGCTCAACTTCCTGGTCTTCTGGCTCGCCTTCCGGACGCTCACCACCGCGCAACAGACGTGGCGCTCCCTGCGCGGCGGCGCGCTGAGCGCAGCGATCGCCTACGAGGGACTTCAGCTGGTCGGAGGCCTGTACGTCAATCATGTGCTGAAGACCGCCAGCAACACCTACGGGACCTTCGCCCTCGTGATCGGGCTGCTCTCCTGGATCTACCTCGCCACCCATGTGACGTTGCTCGCGGCGGAGGGCAACGTCGTCGCGAACAAGCAGCTCTGGCCGCGAACGCTCGGGGGCGGGGCGGACGAGCCACCCACGCGTGGGGACGAGGAGGCGCTGCGCCAGCGCGCCCGCGCCGAAGAGCAGCGGCCCGACGAGGCGATCACGGTCACCTTCGACTGATGCCGCGGCATCTGCGCAAGGTAACGATCGCTACATCCGTAGCTCGAGCGCCTCGACATCGGCGACGAACACCTTCGTGACTCGATAGACGCCGATCTGCTTGACCGCCGCCTCGCCCTGGTACCAGGCAGCGAGCGCCAGGCCGGTATTGCCGTTGAACTGACGAAGGAGGTGGCGCAGATACAAGACGCCTGCCTCGATGTCCCCGTTCACCGTGTGCGGCAACGGATGCCCGACGAGGACATCCTCGACATAGCTTCGGGTCGAGGGGAGCAGTTGCAGCACTCCGCGCGCGCCGACCGGTGAGACGATCTGCGGCTGGTAGCCGGACTCCATCCAGGCCAGCGCCCGAACCAGGTGGGTCGAGACGCCGAGCCGGACGGCCCAGTCCGCGACACGCTCACGGACGTTCACCGGGGTTTCTGCGAGCGTCGACGCCGGGATGACGAGACGTGTTCCGATCAAGAGCACTCGATCGGTGCGCAGCCGGTTCGCGGCTGCGAGTTGAGGAAGCGTCGTTCCGAAGCGCAGTGCGATGGCCGTGAGCGAATCGCCGGGTCGCACGACGTACACACGCTTCTTCGGGCTCGGCGTCTTCAGTGGCGTGCCGGTCTGCCGCGCGAGCGCTGCTCGCGTTCGCTGTCCGACGACGCCATCGGCGACGAGATGGGCACGGCGCTGGTAGCGCCTGACCGCCTGCACGGTGAGCCCGTCGAAGTATCCGTCGAGCGCGCCCGAGTACAGCCCCTGGCGCAGGAGGAGGTACTGGAGCACGGAGACGTCGAGCCCGAAGTCGTGCAGCTTGAGCATCCGGGCTCCGAACAGCGGCCGGCCGAGCGGGCCGAGCGCGAGCCTCGTCTTCGTATTCAGGAAGCCGCTCGGAGCGAGGCCGGCGTTTCGCTGCGCAGCGCGGATCCCGGCGACCGTCTGGGGGCCGAAGTCACCGTCGATCGGCCCTGCGTAAAGCCCGAGGCCCCGCAGCGCGACCTGGACACCTGCTTGCTGAGGGTTTGCGCGAGCAGGGGCAGTCACCGCGGTCGCCCAAGTCGCGAGCGCTACACCGAGGAGAAACCTCGCGCGCACGGAATCGCCGAAGTTCAACGTTGCCGCGTCGACTCCTCCCGGCTCCCCGCCACGCCGATGCCGATCGCTACGGTGAGGGCACTGTCTCGACGGCCTGAAGGAGGTTCACGCGATGAGCGGTTCGACGGAGAAGGCGATTCTGGCGGGCGGGTGCTTCTGGGGGATGCAGGACCTGATTCGCAAGCGCCCAGGCGTGATCTCGACCCGGGTCGGCTACAGCGGCGGCGACGTTCCGAACGCCACCTATCGCAACCACGGGACGCACGCGGAGGCGATCGAGATCGTCTTCGATCCCGAGCAAATCTCCTATCGCGACATCCTCGCGTTCTTCTTCCAGATCCACGACCCGACGACGCTGAACCGCCAGGGGAACGACCGCGGAACGAGCTATCGCTCGGCGATCTACTACCTCGATGACGAGCAGCGCCGGATTGCCGAGGACACGATCGCCGATGTCGAAGCGTCTGGCCTCTGGCCGGGGAAGGTCGTGACGGAGGTCGCTCCGGCGGGGCCGTTCTGGGAGGCAGAGCCCGAGCATCAGGACTACCTCGAGCGGTATCCGAACGGCTATACGTGCCACTTCCCGCGTCCCGGCTGGGTCCTGCCGCACCGCACAGACGCGGTCCTCAGCTAGCTCCCGCGCCTCAAGCGTTCGTGTGAATGTCCCGCGTCCGTCGGGTGTAGGTGTGGCTGCGCGCCTCCGGGAGACCGGAGGCTGGGACTACGGTCGATAGCTCGCTCTCACTCACGAACGAAGGAGACCAATATGAGCGACCTACCCACTATTGTCCTCGTCCACGGCGCGTGGGCCGACGGATCTTGCTGGAGCGACGTGATCGACCAGCTGCAGGAAGAGGGCTACACCGTCACGGCTCCCCAATTTCCGCTGACCGCGCTGGAAGACGACGTTACGCGCCTCCGCCAAGTGTTGGCTCGCCAGAATGGGCCCACCGTCGTCGCCGGGCATTCCTATGGTGGCCAGATCATCACGGCCCTCGGGCCGGACGCCCCGAATGTGACCGGGCTCGTCTACATCGCGGCGTTCGGCCTCGATGAGGGAGAGACGATCGGAGGCCTGCTCGCGGGCGGTGCGCCGACTCCGGCACTCGCCAATCTCGAGGTCGACGACCAGGGTTTCGCCTGGCTCCCGGAGGACGATTTCGTGGGCCACTTTGCCGCGGACGTCGATCCGAACGAGGCGAAGGTGATGCACGCGGTGCAGCAGCCGCTGGCGATGAGCGCGCTCTCGACGGTGATGGGCGTGCCAGCGTGGAAGTCGTTCCCGTCCTGGTATCTCGTCGCCGAGAACGACGAGGCGATTCCGCCAGACGCCGAGCGGTCGTTCGCAAGCCGCATGGGCGCGACCACGGTCGAGGTTCCTTCGAGCCACGTCGCGATGGTCTCGCACCCGGACGACGTGGTGAAGCTCGTCGAGGCAGCTGCCGGGGTTCTCGCGCCGACGGCCTAAGCGCGCTGAACTGCTGCGGGGCCAGGCTCGACCTGGCCCCGCAGTGCGCCAAGCAGCTCGTACGACCGCAGTCGCGCCGGGTGGTCGTAGATCGCGCTCGCAAAGATCAGCTCGTCGGCTTCCGTCTCGACGACGAACCGGCTCAGCTCTGCCTGCACGGTCTCGGGCGAGCCGACGAACGAGCGGCGGAGCATGGCCGAGGCGCGCTCCTTCTCGGGCGCGGTCCAGAACGACTCGATGTCGTCGATTGGCGGCTGCAGCCGCCCGCGCCGGCCGCGCTGGATGTTCGTGAACGACTGCTGGACCGAGGTGAAGAGCCGGCGCGCGGTCTCGTCGTCATCGGCGACGATCGCGTTCGCGCCGACCATCACGTACGGCTGCTGGAGTTGCTCGGAGGGCTGGAAGCTCGAGCGGTAGACCTCGAGCGCCGGGAGGAGCGCTTCGGGAGCGAAGTGCGAGGCAAAGGCATACGGCAGGCCGAGCATCGCTGCGAGCTGCGCGCCGAACAGGCTGGAGCCGAGGATCCAGAGCGGCACCTGCGAGCCGGCGCCGGGCGTCGCTCGCACCGCCTGCCCCGGTACCGGCTCGGCGAGGAAGCGCTGCAGCTCGAGGACGTCTTGCGGGAACGTGTCGGCGCTCGTCAGATCGCGGCGAAGGGCTCGGATCGTCAGCTGGTCGGTTCCGGGCGCACGACCGAGGCCGAGATCGATTCGGCCGGGGTGCAGCGCCTCGAGCGTCCCGAACTGCTCCGCGATCACGAGCGGCGCATGGTTCGGCAGCATGATCCCGCCGGCCCCGACACGAATCGTCTTCGTCCCGGCTGCGATGTGGGCGATCACGACGGCAGTGGCCGCGCTCGCGATCCCGATCGCGTTGTGGTGCTCGGCGAGCCAGAAGCGGTTGTACCCCCATTGCTCGACGTGCTGCGCCAGATCGAGCGAGTTCTGAAGCGCCTCGCGCGGCGTCGCGCCTTCGACGATCGGCGCCAGGTCGAGAACTGAGAGCGGTGGAAGCGGCACGACGTTACAGGGTGCCCATCACGGCTCTGGTGCCGCGCTGAGGCTGTTAGAGCCCGAGCCGCGTCTTGCGGCGAAAGCCGAGCTTCCGCTGCGTGGCGAGATCCTTGTCGCCGTCCTTCCGAGCTGCCCAGAAGAGCACGTAGAAGAAGACAACGACCATGGCCAGAGAGACCAGGCTGGCGATCACATAACCGATGATTTCCATGTGTTCATAGTGCCTGGCGCGCGGGAGCTGTGGCCGCCGAGGCCGGGACGGGCCGAGAGCCGGGAATGCTTCTGTCACTACATAAGTTGAAGCTACTATGAAGCACGAATCAACACACCGGAAGGGTGATCGCACTGTGAGCTCATTGCTGCTGGTACCGCTGGACGATCTGGTCGTCTTCCCCAACATGAACGTGACGATTTCCGTGGACGTCGGCGACGACGAGCGTGTCCTGCTCGTGCCGCGCCACGAAGGGGAGTACGCCAAGGTCGGGACTGTCGCCGAGGTTGGGGAGCGTGTTCGCCTGCCCGGCGGCGCGCGTGCCGTCAGCCTTTCGGGACTTCACCGCGCCGAGCTGGGCGCGGCGCACACCGATGGTCAGGGACGTTTGCGCGTCGAGGTCGTCGAGCGGCCCGACGAAGAGCCGCCGGGAGTTCAGACCCGAGAGCTGGAGCGCGAATACCGGGCCACGGTCGAGGAGATCCTGGAGCTCCGTGGCGATGACGGGCGCATCGCATCCTTCGTCCGGGCGATCCGCGAGACCGGGACGCTGGCCGACACGGTCGCCTACGCGCCCGAGATCACCTTCGACCAGAAGATCCAGCTGCTCGAGGCGCTTGACGTCGTCGAACGGCTGAAGGTCGCGCTTGCGCTCCAGCGTGAGCGCCTGGCCGAGCTGCAGGTGCGCCGCCGCATCCGCGAAGACGTCGAGGACGGCACCGCGAAGCAGCAGCGCGAGTACGTCCTGCGCAAGCAGCTCGAGTCGATCCGCAAGGAGCTCGGCGAAGACGATGCGTCGGCCTCCGATGACTACCGGCAGAAGATCGCCGAGTCGGAGATGCCCGAGCACGTCCGCGAGCAGGCCGAGCGTGAGGTCGCGCGGCTGGAGCGGATGGGTGACCAGACCGGCGAGTCATCGATGATTCGCACCTACCTGGACT
>DASZPQ010000059.1:0-42634 GCA_035550275.1 Gaiellaceae bacterium
TGGCCGCGCTTCGCCTCTCGGGCAGGGACACGGGCGAGGTCGAACGCCGGCTCGGCCCGAAACCTGTCGACGTCGACCCCGACCGCGCCTGGGAGGCGCTGCTGCGCGACAAGAAGCGCTCCGGGGACGAGATCAACCTGGTGCTGCTCGGGGAGGATGGCCCCTACCTCGAGGCGCGACCCGCCGCTCAGGTCCGGGCCGAGCTCGAGCGGCTGATCGCGTAGATTCAGGCGATGCAGGTCCTCGTCCTGAATGGCGTCAACCTCGACACGCTCGCGCGCCGCGATCCGAAGATCTACGGCGGCGTGAGCCTGAACGAGCTCGAGACGCGCATCTACGAGTGGGCGCAGGAGATGAACATCAGCGTCCGCTGCCGCCAAAGCAACAGCGAGGGCGAGTACATCGAATGGATCCACGACGCCTATGACCAGTCCGACGCGCTGATCGTCAATCCGGGCGCGTGGTCGCACTACAGCTACGCGATTCACGATGCGCTCGAGACACTCGGCAAGCCGATCGTCGAGGTGCATCTCTCGAACATCCACGAACGCGAGGAGTGGCGGCGGCACTCCGTGATCGCCGACGTCGTCAGCCACCGCGTGATCGGAAAAGGGCCTGACGGTTACCGCGAGGCGCTCGAGTTCCTCTCTGGGGCAACGTCGTGAGCACCCGGCTCGCCCGCCTTCGCAAGCGGCTCGAAGAGCCCTTGCTGATCACGAACCTCGTCAACATCAGCTACCTGACGGGATTCGAGAGCTCGAATGCGGCCCTGCTCGTGCCGCCGAGCGGCCAGGTGCGCCTGTTCACCGACTTTCGCTATTTCGATGCCGCCTGCGAGGTCCCGGAGGTCAAGGCAGTGCTCACGAAGCGCTCGCTCCTGAGTGAGCTCGCCGGGAAGCTCAAAGGACGGCTCGGGTTCGAGGCGGACGCGTTGCCGTACTCGCAGCATGCGGTGCTCGCCTCGGGCGGGCTGGAGCTCGTGGCGAGGACCGGTCTCGTCGAGGGGCTGCGCGCCGTGAAGGATGCGGACGAGATCGAGAAGCTCCGGCGGGTTGCGCTGGTCGCCGAGCGGGCGTTCGAGGCATTGACCGCCGAGCCGTGGATCGGGCACAGCGAGCGCGAGATCGCCTGGCGGATGCGTCAGCTCCTGCATGCCCACGGCACCGATGAGTTCTCCTTCGAAACCGCGATCGCCGCCGGCCCGAACGGCGCGCTGCCGCACGCGGCGCCGGGCGACCACACGATCGCGCTCGGCACGCTCGTTGTCGCCGACTGGGGCGCGCGGCTCGGCGGCTACTGCTCCGACTGCACTCGCACGCTTTCGACCGGGGAGCCGCCGAAGGAGCTGGAGCGGATCTACGAGGTCTGCCTCGAAGCCCAGCTCGCTGCGGTGGCCGGGATCCGGCCCGGGATGACCGGAGCCGAGGCCGACCGGATCGCGCGCGACGTGATCGAGGAGGCCGGCTACGGCGAGCGCTTCGGCCATGGCCTCGGGCACGGCGTGGGCGTTGCGATCCACGAGGCGCCGCGCCTCTCGACGGAGTCCTCCGACGTGCTCGAGGTCGGGAACGTGGTGACGATCGAGCCAGGGATCTACCTGCCGGGCCTCGGCGGCGTGCGCATCGAAGATCTCGCGGTGGTGACGGAAACCGGAGTCGAGTTGCTGACCTCCTTCCCGAAGGACCTGATCACCGTCAACTGACGCACCGCTACCATTGGCCGCCGCGATGGCAGAAGTTGTCTCCACCAGTCAGTTCCGCACCGGGATGCACATCGAGATCGATGGGCAAACCTGGCGGATCGTCGACTTCCAGCATGTGAAGCCCGGCAAGGGGGGCGCCTTCGTGCGCACGAAGCTGAAGGCGTTCGACACGGGCGCCGTCGTCGATCGCACGTTCCGCTCGGGCGAGAAGTTCGCGCGGGTGCGCACCGAGACGAAGGAGATGCAGTACCTCTACGACGCGGGCGACGAGGTGGTCTTCATGGACACCTCGACGTACGAGCAGCTCCCGCTGCCGCGCGCAGCCGCCGAGGACGCCCTGCCGTTCATGCAGGAGTCGTCGTCCTGGCAGGTGCTCTTCCTGAACGACGTGCCGGCGGGCGTCGAGCTTCCGTCGTCGGTGATCCTCGAGGTCAAGGACACCGAGCCCGGCGTGAAGGGCGACACGGTCTCGAACGTGATGAAGCCGGCGACGCTCGAGACAGGCGCCGTCGTGCAGGTGCCGCTGTTCGTGAACATCGGCGACAAGATCAAGCTCGACCCGCGCGAGAAGCGCTACATCAGCCGCGCGTAGCTAGCCGGTAGGCCGCGGCGGGTTCTTCGCGACCTTC
The DNA here is from genome assembly GCA_035550275.1 of Gaiellaceae bacterium. GTDB lineage: Bacteria > Actinomycetota > Thermoleophilia > Gaiellales > Gaiellaceae > PALSA-600. The sequence continues at coordinate 2,332 of DASZPQ010000059.1, forward strand.
GGCACCGGAAGCCCGACGGCGGTGGCGGTCGTTCCCTTGAAGGTGACCGTCACCTGCGTGTCGGAGATCAGGCCGTAGAGCGGGCTGCAGTCGATCGGGTTGTCACGGATCGTGCACGCGGTGGTGTCTGTCACGACGAGCTTGCGGCCGAGCGCGCTGCTGATCGCGGAGGAGAGCAGCGGTTCCACCGACGCCTTGTCTCTCTTCTCGAGCGCGAGCACCACGTCGGCAAGCGTCACGGTCACAGACAGGCTGACTCTGCCGCCCGACGTGTCGCCCTGAAGCGTGATCGGGGTCAGCGTCTGGCACAAGGGGAGACAGGTCGACACGAGCACCGGCAGCGAGGTGGCTTTCGGCGCCGCCGGACGGAGCTTGGCCGCGAGCCCGACCAGGCCGGCACCGGCGCCCTTGTAGACCGACGCCTTCGTGAACCGGTTCGTGACCGTGTATTTCCCTGCGCACTCGTCCGCCGTCACCACGTAGCCGAGCTGGTCGATCTGGCTGACCGCGGAGCGCTGATCGTGGTGGTTGTACTGCCACTTCACATCACAGGCGGTCTCGGGATCGGCCATGGCATCGACGTTTGCCTGGAAGCCCGAGGTCCCGTCGCAGCCGAGCTTCTCGGTGATCCCGAAGCCGCTTGCCACCCACAACTTGCAGTTTTGCGACTGGGAAACGACCTTGACCGTGTAGCCCAGCGACTGCAGATCGTGGACGGTTGCAGCCTGCGCGGCGCCGGAGAGGGCAAGCGCGATCACAGACGCAACCAGGATCCCCCTCATCGCGTCGTATCCTAGAGCCTCGTCGCCCTCGGTCGAGCGCGACGCCAGCCCACGCTAAGGTCACATCCATGCCTCGCCTCATCGATACCAGCATTCGCATCCTCGGACAGGAGCCGCTCGCCGGCGCCATGCCGACCGCCGAGTTGCTCCGCCTCGCCGAGATCCTCGACGGCGCGGGCTTCGCCTATCTCGAAGTCTCCGGAGGGGGAGTCTTCGACAACGCCGTCCGTCGCGGCGTCGAGAGCCCCTGGGAGCGGATCCGCGCGATCAAGGCCCGGACGAAGACCCCGCTCGCGCTCGCCATTCGCGGCCGCTTCCTCGTCGGCGCCCGTCCTGTCGGAAGCGATCTGGCGCGGCGGTTCATCGCCAGCGCCGCCGCGAGTGGCATCGACGTCTTCCGCCTGCACGACCCGCTGAACGACATCGACAACCTGCGTGACGCCGCGGATGCGATTCGCACCGCCGGGAAGCAGTTCGATGCGGGCCTCGTCTACGGCAGCCATCGCCTTGATGCGCTCACAGAGGCTGCCCGCCGGCTGCCCGAGCTCGGGGCGACGCGGATCTTGCTCCTGGATCCGGCGGGGCTGCTCCAGCCGGCGCGCGCGGGCACGCTCGTGACCGAGCTTCGAGAGCTCTCCGGGCTCCCGGTGGGGCTGTACTCGCAAGGCGCAGGCCGAAACGCCCTTTCGGCCGCGATCGAGGCGGCGCGCGCCGGAGCCGATCTCCTTGCCTGCGCGACCTACCCCGTCGCGCTCGCCGTTCATCGAGTTTCGGCCGAGGCGGCCGGCCAGGCATTGGGCGGGCTCGGCTTCGACACCGGAATCGATCTCGACGTCCTCTGGGAAGCGGCCGAGCTTGCCGATGAGAGCATCGGCGGCGTTCCGATCGAGCCGCTCCTGCCGCGCATCTCGCTGCGGGCGGCACGACGCGGGATTCCGCTCGGCATCGTCGCGGCGGTGGACGCGCAGCTGCGCGCGCGGGGCGCAAGCGATCGCCTCGACGAGGTGCTCGACGAGCTCGACCGCGTGCGCGTGGAGGCGGGCTCGCCGCCGCTCGCGGCGCCGATCGGCCAGATCATCGGCTCCCAGGCGCTCGTGAACGTGCTCGGCGCGAGCCGCTACTCGACGATCGTCGACGAGCTGCGTGAGCTCGCGAGCGGCCGCTTCGGCCGCACACCGGGCCCGATCGAGCCGGCGCTTGCCCGAGCCGTCGAGCTGCTCGGGATCGAGCCGGAAGGTGAAGCTGATTTCGACTCCGTCCGTGAAGAGGCCAAGGGCCTCGCCGCGAGCGAGGAGGAGCTGCTGCTGCTCGCGCTCTTCGGCGAGGAGGCCGAGGCTCTGCTCCACTCGATCCGCGAGCGCTCGGGAGGCGAGGAGTCGCTGGCCTCGGGCGGCGTCGACCAGCAGCGGGCCGAGCGGATCCGCGACGTCGTGAAGATCGTCCAGGAGTCCGGGATCGGCGAGATCACCGTCGAGGAGGACGGGATGCGGGTTCGGGTGCGGCGCGCGGTCGACGTGCCCGTGATTGCCGAGGGCGCGGCTCCGGCCGCGGCTGCAGCCGAAGGGCCGGCACCTGCGGCGGCTGGACAGCCGAGCTCGGACTGGCTCGTCCGGGTCGAGAGCCCGATGGTTGGCACGTTCTACGCCGGTGCAGCGCCCACCGATCCGCCGTTCGTGCGAGAAGGAGACGCCGTCGTTCCCGGCCAGACGCTTTGCATTCTCGAGGCGATGAAGCTGATGAACGAGGTGAAGGCCGAGATCGAGGCCGTCGTCAGGAAGATCCACGTCGGAAACGGCGAGCCGGTCGAGTACGGGCAGCTGCTGCTCGAGCTCGAACCGCTGCAAGCGCCGCCCGCCGCAGTCTGATGTTCGAGCGCGTCCTCGTTGCAAACCGGGGCGAGATCGCCGTTCGCGTGATCCGCGCCCTGCACGAGCTCGGAGTCGAAGCCGTGGCGATCTACTCGACCGCCGACGCCGACGCGCCACACGTCCGGATGGCCGAGCACGCGATCCGCGTCGGGCCGCCGTCTGCCTCGGAGAGCTACCTGCGGATCCCGTCGATCGTCGCCGCCGCCGTCACATCCGGCTGCGACGCGGTGCATCCCGGCTACGGCTTCCTCGCCGAGAATCCGGCCTTCGTGACGGCCTGCGTCGAGAACGACCTCGTCTTCGTCGGCCCGCCGGCCGACGTGATGCAGCTGATGGGAGACAAGATCTCGGCGCGGGTCGCGATGCGCGGCGCCGAGGTGCCGACGGTTCCCGGGACAGACGGCGCGACCACGATCGAGGAGGCGCGCGAAGCCGCTGCCGAGATCGGCTACCCCATCCTGCTGAAGGCATCCTCCGGAGGCGGCGGCAAGGGCATGAGGCTCGTCGAGTCGCCGGACGAGATCGACGACGCGTTCGGGGCTGCCGCCGGCGAGGCCGACGCCGCGTTTGGCGATCCGACGCTCTACGTCGAGAAGGTCCTCGACCCGGCCAGGCATGTCGAGATCCAGGTGCTGTGCGACACCTACGGGAACGTGCTCACGCTCGGCGAGCGCGAGTGCTCGATCCAGCGCCGCCACCAGAAGCTGATCGAGGAGACGCCGTCACCCGCGCTGACACCCGAGTTGCGCGAGGCGATGGAGGCGGCAGCGGAGCGGGCCTGCCGCGCTGTCGGCTACGTGAACGCCGGCACCTTCGAGTTCCTGCTCGGCCCCGACGGCTCGTTCTCGTTCATCGAGCTGAACGCCCGCCTGCAGGTGGAGCATCCCGTCACCGAGCTCTGCACCGGTATCGACATTGTGCGCGAGCAGCTCCGGGTCGCGGCCGGCGAGCGGCTCGAGCTCACAGGGCGAGCGCCGCGCCGCGGCCACGCGATCGAGATTCGCCTGAACGCCGAGGATTCGACTCGCGATTTCCTTCCGGCGCCGGGCACGGTGACGCGGTTCCGGCCGCCACAGGGCCCCGGAGTGCGCGTGGACACGTGGATCGACGACGGCACGGTGATCTCGCCGCACTACGACTCGCTGCTCGCCAAGCTCACCGTCTGGGACAACGACCGGCCCGCTGCGCTCGCCCGGGCCGAGCGCGCGCTCGAAGAACTGGTGATCGAAGGAGTCCCGACGACGCGCGAGGTCGCGCTTGCGATCCTGCGCAGCGACGAGTTCCGGAGCGGGAACTATTCGACCTCGACCCTTGCGGAATTGGGCATGGTGAAGGCATGAGCCTCGTCTTCGAGAGCGGCAGCGGGACGGTCACCGTCCCCGATTCGGCGCTTGTCCAGATAGCCGTGCGGGCAGCGGAGAGCGTCCAGGGCATCCGCGTGCGCCGGAAACGGTCGGTCGACGTCGACGGTCGCATCGCACGGCTCGAGGTGGGCGTGCACGGAAACGAGCCGCTCACCGACGCGGGCGAGGCGGTCCAGCTCGCCGTGACCCGGGCGCTTGCCACCATGTGCGGGATCGACGTGGTCGTTGACGTCGCGATCGAGGAGCTGACGTGATCTCACGCCGCCAGGCCAGGAGGCAGGCCCTCTTCCTGCTCTACCAGTGGGATCTTTCCGGCGCTGAGATCGGCGCGCAGTACGACGGAGAAGTCGATGCGTGGTCGCGCGCACTCGCCGAAGAGGTGATCGCCAACGCCGCCGAGCTCGACGAGCGGATCACCGCAGCCTCCGACGGCTGGACTGCCGATCGCCTCGGGGTGGTCGAGCGGAGCGCGTTACGGATCGCGATCCACGAGATCGACCGCGGCGAGGTGCCGGACGAGGTCGCGATCAACGAGGCGGTTGCCTTTGCAAAGCGCTATTCGTCCGAGGAAGCAGGGAGACTCGTCAACGGGATCCTGGGCAGGATCCAGAAAGAGGAGGCATTGCGGCAATGAGCGCTGACGACTCACTCGCACGAGTGGAAGATCTGCTCACACGGCTCGAAGCGGCGCGCACGAAGCTCGAGGCGACCGACGACGCGCAAGAGGCGATCGAGGTGCTCCAGGAGCTCGCCGAGCTCGCAAAGGAAGTCGAAGCGGAGCTGCAGGTTGCTCGGCGTTCGGCCGAGGCGGATGCCGCGGGAGCCTGACGAGCTTCGGACCCTCGTCGAGGCCTTCCTCGACGAGCTCCAGCTGACCCCGGAGCTCGGAAGCCTGGCCGAGCCGATGCGTCACGGGCTCGGCGGAAAACGCGTCCGGCCCGTGCTCTGTCTCGCCGCGGGCGAGGCAGTGGGCGCCATGATCGAGACGTTGCTCCCGGCGGCCGCCGCGGTCGAGCTCGTCCATTCGTTCTCGCTCGTCCATGACGATCTGCCGGCACTCGACGACGATGCAGAGCGGCGCGGCCGGCCGAGTGTCTGGGCGGCCTATGGCGAGGCAACTGCCATCCTGGCCGGCGACGCTCTGCTCGCCGAGGCCGTTCGCCTCGCGCTCTCGTATGAGCACCCCGACGTTGCTCGCGAGCTCATTGGGGCGACGCTGGGGATGATCGGCGGACAGCAGCTGGATCTCGAGGGAACGGACGATCTCGCCGTCCTCCACAGCCTGAAGACCGGCGCGCTCTTCAACGCGTCGATCATGTGCGGGCTCTGGGCCGCCGGCACTCCGGTGGCCGAGCACCCGCCGTGGCGCGCCTTCGCACGCGAGCTCGGGATGCTCTTTCAGGTCGTGGACGACATCCTCGACGGCGACGGCTTCGTGCTCGAAGTGGGGGAGGAGGCAGCGCGCGGGCTGGCCGACGACGCGGCCGAGCGGGCACAGGCGCGCCTCACCGAGATCGACGCGGACACCACCGTGCTGGCCGAGATCGTTGCCGGTCTCGGCGCCCGCACGTCGTGAGCCCCAAGAAGCGCCTCGACGTCCTGCTCGTCGAACGTGGCCTGGCGGCCAGTCGCGCGCAAGCGCAGGCGCTTGTGATGGCAGGCCTCGTTCCTGGTCATTCGAAGGCCGGCGAGCAGGTCGACGAAGGCGCGGAGCTCGAAGTCGAGCAGCCGCCGCCGTACGTCTCACGTGCCGGGCACAAGCTCGCGAATGCGCTCGACGCGTTCGAGGTCGATCCCGCGGGCCTCGATTGCCTCGACCTGGGGGCCTCGACCGGCGGCTTTACCGACGTGCTCCTCCAGCGTGGTGCGGCCCGGGTGATCGCGCTTGACGTCGGGCACGGGCAGCTGCACTCGAAGGTGCGCGACGATTCTCGGGTGACCGTGATCGAGAAGACCAATGCCCGTGAGCTGACAGCCCTGCCGTATGCGCCCCAGCTCGTGACCTGCGACGTGTCCTTCATCTCCGTGCGGCTCGCACTGCCTCCGGCTCTCGCCCTGGCCGCATCCGGCTGGCAGGCGCTCGTGCTCGTGAAGCCGCAGTTCGAGGCGGGCCGCGCCGAGACGGTCAAGGGCGTCGTCCGTGACGTAGAGGTACGCCGGCGCGTCGTGCGCGAGATCGCCGAGGCCGCTTCGGCATGGGGTGCCGCGGTGCTCGGAGTCGTAGACTCGGGTCTTCCAGGCCCGAAGGGAAATCATGAGTTCGTCCTCCACCTCATCCAGTCAACGCGACCCGAGCTCCCAGCCGAGCTCGACCAGTGGATCGTCGATGCCGTCAGTTGAGCGCGTCGCTGTCGTCACGCGCGGCCGCTCGAGAGATCTCGGAGATGCCGTCGAGCGGCTCGAAGCGGTGGCTCGCACCGCCGGTGTCGAGCTGCTGTTCGACGAGGGCGGCGAGCCGGATCTCGCGGTCGTCCTGGGCGGCGACGGGACGATCCTGCGTGCGCTGACCCGGTTCCTCGGCTCCGGCGTCCCGGTGCTCGGCGTCAATTTCGGGCGGGTCGGATTCCTGACGGCAATCCAGCGAGGCGAGCTGGAGGCGGGCCTGACGCGGGCATTTGCCGGCGAATACCGCGTCTTCGAGCTGCCGACGCTCGAGCTCGAAATCCATGACAAACGCTATGTGGCTGTCAACGACACGGTGATTACGAGCGGCACGCTGGGCCGGATGATCGAGCTCGGCTACTCGATCGACGGGGAAGATCTCGGAGTGCAGCCGTGTGACGGGCTGATCTGCTCGACGCCTTCCGGCTCGACCGCGTACAACCTGTCGAACGGCGGTCCGGTGCTCGTCTGGGGCCTCGAGGCGATGGTGATCACCTTCGTGGCCCCGCACTCCCTGCATGCCCGGCCGCTCGTCGTCGGCCCGGAGACGGAGCTGATCGTCGCGAACCGCTCCGTCGCCGTCTCTGCAAGCGTGCTCGTCGACGGGCATCCGGTGAACGAGCTGGCGCCGGGCGAGCAGGTCGTCGTGCGCTTCGGGCGCGACCGCAGCCTGCTCGCGACCTTGCCCGAGCGGACGTTCTTCCACCGCTACGGCGACGTTTTTGGCGCCGGCTAGAACAGACAATCGAAGTCGGCAGCCCCGCGCCGTAGCATTCCGTTCGTGCTCCGGCGCCTCCGCATCGAGAACCTCGTCCTCATCCGTGAGGCGGAGCTCGAGTTCGACGACGGCCTGAATGCGATCACCGGCGAGACCGGTGCCGGCAAGACGATCTTCTCGAACGCGATCGGGCTCCTGCTCGGCTCGCGCGGTGATGCCGCCGCGATCGGCTCCGCCGCGGGCGAGTCATACGTCGAAGCCGAGTTCGACCTGCCCGACGACGACGTGCTCGGCGAGCTCGCGGAGCTGCGGCCTGACGGGGAGGAGACGCTTGTGCTCGCGCGGCGGATCTTTGCCGATGGTCGGACGCGTGCCTACGCCTGGGGACGGAGCGCGGCGCGCGAGGACATCGCCGCCGTGGTGGAGAGCCTGCTCGCGATGAGTGGCCAGTTTGAGCAGCGGCGCCTAGCCCGTCCGAGCTATCAGCTTGCGGTGCTCGACAGCTTCGCCGGAGTCGACGGGACAGTGCGAGACGCACGTCGAGCCTGGCGCGACCTGCAAGCGGCAAGACGCGCCTACGACGAGCTGACGCGCGACGCCGCGACCGCGCAGGCCCGCCTCGATGAGCTGCGTGCGCTCGTCGCAGACACGGAGGGGATGGAGGTAGGCCGCGAAGACGAGCTGCGTGCAGAGCGCGAGCGGCTTCGCCACGTGACCGAGCTCGCGGCCGGAGCCGCCGTCGCGGAGGCTGCGCTTGCCCCGGACGAGGGCGAAGGCGCAGCTGACCTCGTTGCTCAGGCCGAGCGAGCCGTCGCGCTGCTCGAGAGCATCGCTCCCGAGCTCGCCACGATCGGCGGACTTCTTCGCGACGCCGAGCTGACGCTGCGGGAGACGGCTTCGGAGCTGCGCGGTTTCCTTTCCGCCCTGGACGCCGATCCAGGGCGGGTCGAGTCGATCGAGGAGGAGCTCGACCGGATCGCAGACACGAAGCGCCGTTATCGGGCGCAGACCTACGCAGAGCTGCTCGACCGCGCCCTCGCTGCCCGGCAGGAGCTCGCAGCAATCGCCGAGGGGCACGATCCCGCGGCTGCTGCTGCGGAAGCGCTGGCGGCCGCTGAGGGTGCTGTCCAGCGCTTGCACGCGACACTCCGAGCTGCGCGAGTTGCCGCTGCCCCGAGCTTTGCCGCGGCGGTCGCTGAAGAGCTCGTCGGCGTTGGTCTCGGCGACGGAGAGTTCGCAGCGGAGCTCCGCGAGACCGATCCGAGTGCGACCGGCGGTGACGAGGTGCGCTTCTCGATCCGCCCGAACGCCGGCTTGCCATTTGCGCCGGTATCGGAGACGGCGTCAGGAGGGGAGCTCTCGCGAATTGCGCTTGCGATTGCGGCGGTCGGTGGGGGAGAGACGATGGTCTTCGACGAGATCGACGCGGGAATCGGCGGTCAGACGGCGCACGCAGTCGGCGAGACGCTGCGCCGTCTGGCGACCCGGGCTCAGATCATCACGATCACCCATCTGCCCCAGATCGCGAGCCTCGCCGACCGGCATTTCCTGGTCGAGAAGGTTCCCGGCGACCCGACCGTGACGCGGATCGAGCCGCTTGACGCCGAGGCGCGTCGCGTTGAGCTGGAGCGAATGCTCGGCGGCGCAGACTTCCTCGCGACGATTCGGGAATGAGAGAAGCCTCGCGAGAGCTGCTTGCTTCGCGTGAGGACGTGTGGCGGTTTCTTGCCGAGCCCTACCACCTCGCGGACTGGTGGCCTGGCATCACAGGCGTCGTCCCCGATCGCCGCGGATTCGCGAGCGGCGCGCGCTGGGAGGTCGCCCGCACTGAGGGCCGGCTCTCCGGCTTCGGCTGGTCGGGATCACGTGTGCCGGCCACGCTGCTGGTCGGTGAGGTGAGCCTGTACGAGCAGTGGTCGTGGCGGCTCGTCAGTCGCGGCCGTTCGATCAAGGCGTTCGGGCCGATCGAGGCCGCGATCCGGCTGAAATGGGTCGATCCCGGCCGGACGCTCGTCACCGTGAGTGTCGACGCACCCGATTCGTTCTCGCGGCTGCTCTGGGCCTCACGACACGAACGAACCGCGCGAACCGCTGTCAACCGCCTCTACGACCTCGTCCAAACCGCGGCAACGCTCTAGAACGCCGCCGCTCGTCTTCTCAAAATCGACTTGCTGGGTTCAGGGTGCCCCGGACCGCCACCACCTGCGAGCGATCCTAATTCGAAAGCTGTCACGTGTCCGTGACGAAAATGCATCGAAAGTGCGACGTTTTGGGCACCGTCCTGCGCGACGCCTAGGATCGATTTCGTGGAGAGCCCGAGTCGACTGCTAAGGTGGATTTCCGTGAGTCGCATCACGGCTCGAGGCCGTCACGCTGAGTTCGAAGGACCGGCGTGAGCGACACCAAATACGTCTTTGTCACTGGTGGCGTCGTCTCGTCGCTCGGCAAAGGCATCACGGCCGCCTCGCTCGGCCGCCTCCTCAAGGCGCGCGGGTTGAAGGTGCAGATGCAGAAGTTCGACCCGTACATCAACGTCGACCCGGGAACCATGTCCCCGTTCCAGCATGGGGAAGTCTTCGTCACCGAGGACGGCGCCGAGACCGATCTCGACATCGGTCACTACGAGCGCTTCATCGACGAGAACCTGTCCCGCGCCGCGAACCACACCGCGGGCGGGGTCTGGGATCGCGTGCTCCGCAAGGAGCGCAAGGGCGAGTACCTCGGCTCGACCGTTCAGGTGATCCCGCACATCACGAACGAGATCAAGAGCCGTATCCGCTCGGTCGCGAAGGTGACCGACACCGACGTTGTGATCTCCGAGATCGGCGGCACGGTCGGCGACATCGAGTCGCTGCCGTTTCTTGAGGCGATCCGCCAGTTCCGTCGCGAAGTCGGGCCGGGGAACGTCCTCTACATCCACGTCACGCTCGTGCCGTTCATCCCGAACGCCGGCGAGCTGAAGACGAAGCCGACTCAGCACTCCGTCAACGAATTGCGCCGTATCGGTATCCACCCCGACGTGCTCGTCTGCCGCTCGACCGAGCCGTTGACTCAGGACATCCGCGACAAGATCGCGCTCTTCGCCGACGTCGACGTCGAGGCGGTCGTGTCCGCCATCGACGTCCCCGACGTCTACCTCGTGCCGAAGGCGCTCCAGGAGCAGGGGCTCGACCGCCTCATCTGCGACAAGCTCGGGCTCGACACGGCCGAGCCGGATCTCGGCGAATGGAACAAGCTCGTCGAACGCCTCGGTGACCGGCACGGAACGGTGGAGATCGCGCTGGTGGGCAAGTACGTCAAGCTTCACGACGCCTACCTCTCCGTTCACGAGGCACTGAAGCACGCGGGGATTCACAACGGCTGCAGCGTGAACGTGCGCTGGGTGGATGCCGAGAACATGACCCTCGACGAGGCGCGCGCCGAGTTGGCGGATGTCGATGGCGTGCTCGTTCCCGGTGGTTTTGGCTCGCGCGGCTGGGAAGGCAAGATCCTCGCCTGCCGCGTCGCGCGGGAGGACGCGATCCCCTATCTCGGCATCTGCCTTGGAATGCACGTTGCCGTCTCGGAGTTCGCACGTCACGTGTGCGGGCTCGACGGCGCGAACTCGACCGAGATGGATCCCGAGACTCCCTATCCGGTGATCGACCTGCTCCCGGAGCAGAAAGAGGTCGAGGACCTCGGGGGCACGATGCGGCTAGGCGCACAGGCTGTCGAATTGGCGGAAGGGTCCCAGGCTCGTGAGCTCTACGGCGACGAGCCGGTGATCGCCGAGCGGCACCGGCACCGGTACGAGGTGAACAACGCCTACCGCCAGGCAGTCGTCGATGGCGGGCTCGTGATCAGCGGCACCTTCCAGGAGGGACGGCTCGTCGAGATCGTCGAGCTCCCCGACCATCCCTGGTTCGTCGCGTCGCAGTTCCATCCGGAGTTCAAGTCGCGCCCGACCCGCCCGGCGCCCCTCTTCCGCGACTTCGTCGGTGCCGCGGTCGAGCGGTCCCGCGATCGACAAAACACTGCTGAGCGCCTCGAAGTCGCACGCTAGCCCGCGAACGTAGGATCGAAAGCGTGTCCGAAGTTCTCGATCTCTTCGTCGAACTCGCCGCGGTGGCGAGCCCCTCCGGTGAGGAGCGCGACGTTGCCGATCGGGTGATCGCGTATCTCCGCGACTGCGGGCTCGAGGCCGACGAGGACGATGCGGGCGCGAAGATCGGCTCCACGATTGGAAACCTCTACGTGCGCCTCGAGCCGACCGCGGCGGGCGAGCCACTCTTCTTCTGCGCCCATCTGGACACGGTGCCGCCCACGGACACGATCGAGCCCGTCGTCGAGGACGGAATCGTTCGGAACGCGAACCCGACCATCCTCGGGGGTGACAACAAGGCGGCGGTCGCCGCGATGCTGGAGGCAACACGACGGGTGCTGGCCGAGAACCGTCCGCATGCCGGGATCGAGCTCCTCTTCACGCCGAAAGAAGAAGTGGGCCTCCACGGCGCCTATGCCTTCGACCATACGCGCTTCGCCGCTCGCGTCGGCTACGTCTACGACCAGGCCGGGCCGATCGGGGAAGTCGTGCTTGGTGCGCCCTCGGCACAGCAGCTCGAGATCACCTTCCACGGCCGGGCGGCGCACGCGGGGATGTATCCGGAAGAAGGGCGTTCAGCGATCGCGGCCGCCGCGCGTGCGATTGCCGAGATGCGGCTCGGCCGTGTCGACGAGGAAACGACGGCGAACATCGGCCTGATCACCGGCGGTACCGCTCCGAACATCATCCCCGAGTGGTGCTCGCTGGTTGCAGACGTGCGCTCCCACGATGAGCGAAAGCTCGCGGAGCTCGTGCAGTCGATGCAGGACGCACTGACGTTTGCCGCCGGCGTTGCGGAGTGCGAGGTCGAGACCCAGGCGCGCCGGAGCTATCGGGCCTACCGCTTCAAGAAAGACGATCTGGCCGTGCGCCTCGCCGCGGAGGCGCTCACCCGTTGTGGCTTCGAGCCCGACTACACCCTTTCCGGCGGCGCCGCCGACGCCAACGCCTTCAACGAGCGCGGCTTGCAATGCGTGAACCTCGCGAACGGGATGGCGGAGATTCACACACCGGACGAGCACATCTCGGTTGCCGACCTCGAGGCGATGGTCGAAGTGACGCTCGCGCTCGTCGATGCTGCGGTCTATGGTGCGCCATCGTGAAGATCGCGGTGGCGAAGGAGATCAAGCCAGACGAGTACCGCGTCGCGCTCACGCCTGCCGGCGCCCTCGAGCTGATCAATCGCGGCCATCAGGTCTCGATCGAGACCGGAGCCGGCGTCGGCAGCTCGTTTTCGGATGAGGCGTATATAAGCGTCGGCGCCTCGATTGTCTCCGTCGACGAGGCGTGGGATGGGGCTGAGCTGCTCCTAAAGGTCAAGGAGCCGATCTCCGCCGAGTATTCGCGTCTGCGTGAAGGACTGACGCTCTTCACCTATCTCCACATCGCCGCCGACGAACCGCTCACACGGGCGCTGGTCGACTCCGGGATCACCGCGGTCGCGTACGAAACGGTCGAGACCGAACGCGGCGCGCTGCCGCTGCTGGCGCCCATGTCCGAAGTGGCGGGGAGGTTGGCGTCACAGGCTGGCGCGTATTTCCTCGAGAAGCCGTTCGGCGGCCGCGGGCTCTTGCTCGGCGGCGTGCCGGGTGTTGCGCCGGGAAAGGTGACGATCGTCGGTGGTGGAATCGTCGGCTACAACGCCGCGATCATGGCGCTCGGGCTCGGTGCGCAGGTGACGATCCTCGAACGTTCGATCGACCGCATGCGCTACCTCGAAGGCATCCTCTCCGGCCGCGTCAGCCTGCTCATGTCGTCGAGCCTCGAGATCGCGGCCTCGGTGGAAGATGCCGACCTTGTGATCGGCGCCGTGCTGATCCCAGGCGCCCTCGCGCCGAAGCTCGTGACACGGGCGATGATCGCCGGGATGAAGGAAGGAGCCGTCGTCGTTGACGTGGCGATCGACCAGGGCGGCTGTTTCGAGACGTCGCATCCGACCACGCATTCGGATCCCGTCTTCGTCGTCGACGGTGTGACGCACTACTGCGTGGCGAACATGCCAGGCGGTGTTCCGATCACGTCGACGAAGGCGCTCACGAATGCGACGCTGCCGTACGTCGAGGCGATCGCCGATCACGGCCTCGTCGCCGCCGTCGCCGCCGATCTCGCGCTGGCCAAGGGCGTGAACGTGCTTGCCGGTCAAATCACGTACGAAGCGGTGGCCGAGGCGCATGGCCTCGCCTACACGCCGCTTCGCGACGCGCTCGCCGCCTAAGCGGTTTCTTTGGCTGCTGCCGCTGCTGCTTCGCGCTTCTTCGTCGGATTCGGGCTGATCTTCACGACGAGCCACGTCACGCCGGCCGCGAGCGCGATCACGCAGGCGATGAAGACCGCAAGGCCGATGAGTCCGAGTGCAGTGCTCACAGGTCTAGGATAGCCACGTGCCTCGCGCCTGCGTGATTGTCCTCGATGCCGTCGGTGCGGGCGCTCTGCCGGACGCGGCGGAATTCGGTGACGAAGGATCCAACACGCTGGGCAACGTCGCGCAGGCGGTCGGAGGGCTCGACCTGCCGACGATGGAAGCGCTCGGCCTCGGCAATGTCGAGCCGCTCGAAGGCTGCCCGCCGCAACCGGGCGCGCCGGCGATCGCGGGCCGGCTGCTCGAGCGCTCGCGCGGAAAGGACACGACGACCGGGCACTGGGAGCTGATGGGAGTCGTCACGCCGAAGGCGATGCCGACCTATCCGCATGGGTTTCCGGACGAGGTGATCGACCCGTTCATGAACCAAACCGGGCGCGGTGTGATCGGAAACCGGCCTGCCAGCGGGACCGAGATCATCGATCAGCTCGGCGAGGAGCATCAGCGGACCGGCAAGTGGATCGTCTATACGAGCGCCGACTCGGTCTTTCAAATCGCCGCGCATGAAGAGACCATGCCGCTCGAGGAGCTCTACGAGGCCTGCCGGGTCGCCCGGGGAATCCTGACCGGCAAGCACGCAGTCGGCCGGGTGATCGCGCGCCCGTTCGTCGGTGAGCCGGGGAGCTACACCCGAACCTCGAACCGGCACGACTTCTCGCTCGAGCCGGGCCGGCCGAACTACCTCTCGCTGATGCGCGACGCGGGGAACAAGATCTACGGCGTCGGGAAGATCTGGGACATCTTCGCGGGCTGCGACATCGACGAGTCGTTTCCGGCGAAGTCGAATATCGACGGGATCCAGCGCACCGAGGAGCTGCTGCGCGAGATCGACGACGGGTTCGTCTTCGTCAACCTGGTCGAGACCGATTCGCTCTGGGGCCATCGCAACGACCCCGAGAACTTCCACCGCTGCCTTCAGGATTTCGACCGGCGTCTCCCGAACATCCTGGACGCGCTTCGTCCTGGAGACTTGCTGATCCTGACCTCGGATCACGGTTGCGATCCGACGACGCCTTCGACCGACCACTCGCGTGAGCACGCGATGCTGCTCGCCTACGTCGAGGGGCGAAACGCGGCAGGTCGTGTCTATGACGGCGGCGAGTTTGCCGACGTGGGAGCGACTGTCAACGCATGGCTCGGCGGGCGTGAGCCTTCGCGCGGAATCCCCGGCAAGCCGTTCGTCGCAGCCTGAGGCAACGATGATCAGGCCCGCGTCGCTGATCGAGCGCAAGCGCAACGGAGAGGAGCTCTCCTCGGAGGAGATCTCCGAGCTGATCCTCGGCTATGCCCGCGGCGAGATCCCGGACTACCAACTCGCGGCGTTCTGCATGGCGGTCTACTTCCGCGGCCTCTCGCCGCGCGAGACCTATGCGCTGACGGACGCGATGATCCGAAGCGGAGAGACGATCGATCTCGGCGCCGCGCTCGGACGAAAGGTCGTCGACAAGCACTCGACCGGTGGAGTGGGAGACAAGACGTCCCTCGCGGTGGGCCCGATCGTCGCCGCGTGCGGCGTGCCCTTCGGGAAGATGAGTGGACGTGGTCTTGGGCATACCGGTGGGACGCTTGACAAGCTCGAGTCGATCCCGGGCTACCGGGTCGAGCTCTCGACAGAGGAGTTCATCTCTCAGGTTCGGGAGACCGGGCTCGCGATCGTTGGGCAAACCGCCAAGCTGGTTCCTGCAGACGGATTGCTCTACGCGCTGCGCGACGTGACCGCGACCGTCGACCAGCTCTCGCTGATCGCGGCTTCGATCATGTCGAAGAAGCTCGCAGCCGGCGCCCAGGCGATCGTGCTGGACGTGAAGGTCGGCGACGGTGCGTTCATGAAGACGCTCGACGATGCTCGCCGTCTTGCAGACGCGATGCTGTCGCTCGGTGAGCAGGCTGGTCGCGAGGTCGTCTGCCTGCTGACCGACATGGACCAGCCGCTCGGAGCAGCCGTCGGCAACGCACTCGAGATCCGCGAGGCGCTTGCGACCGTGCGAGGACAGGGCCCGTCCGATTTCACCGAGCTGGTGCTCGACGCATGCACGCGGCTGCTCGTGCTTTCTGATCTCGGGGTCGATGCGGCCGAGGCACGCCGCCGCGTCGATGCAGCCATTGCCGACGGCTCCGCCGAAGCGGTCTGGAAGCGCTGGCTCGAGGCGCAGGGAGGAACGGCCGACGAGGCCGCCCTCGAATGGGCTCCCGTGGTCCGTGAGGTCGTCGCACCCGAAGCCGGGATCGTCGAGCAGCTCGGCGCGATCGCCGTTGCGACGGCGGCACTGCAGCTCGGCGCCGGCCGGCGCACGAAGACGGACACGATCGACCACGCCGTCGGAGTGCTCTGCCACCGCAAGCGCGGGGATGCCGTCGTCGAAGGCGATCTGCTCGCCGAGGTCCACGCCCGCGATGAGGCATCGGCTGACGAGGCCGTGCGACAGGTGCTCACGGCGTTCAAGCTCGGGAGCGAACCGGTCCACGAGCGGCCCGTGCTGCTCGAAATCGTCAGCTAGACGGGCCCGCCGGCCTGGCTGTCGTCCTCGGCGGCACAAGAGCGTCAGGGTACGGTTCGGTCGTGCCCGAGTTGCCCGAGGTCGAGACGGTACGCGCGCGCCTGGCGCCGGTTCTCGAGGGCAGGCGGCTCCTGCGCGTCGAGATCGCCGATCCGCGGCTGACGCGGCCGCACGACCCCGCCGACGTCGCGCGGGAGCTCGAGGGCGAGCGAGTCCTGCGAGTCGAGCGGCGCGGCAAATATTTGATTGTTCGGTTCGAGTCGGGTCGTGCGCTCCTGATTCACCTCCGAATGACGGGATCTCTGCGAACTGCTCCGGCGGGCACGCTTCCGGACGATGCGCACCGTCGCGCTGTTGCCAGACTAGACGACGGGTCGGACGTTGCCTATCGTGACGTCAGACGGTTCGGCACCTGGCTCCTGCTCAAGCCGCCGGAGGTCGACGAGTACATCGACGCGCGAGTTGGCCCGGAGCCGCTCGAGCGCTCGTTTCGGACGCGCGACCTTGCCGCGAGCCTCGAGACGCGGCGCGCGCCCGTCAAAGCCGCGATCCTCGATCAGCGCACCGTCGCAGGCGTCGGGAACATCTATGCCGACGAGGCGCTCTGGCGTGCGCGAATCCACCCGCTCCGCGAGGCGCGCGACCTCGATCCCGCAGAGGTGCAGGCGCTCCACAAGGCGATTCGCGCTGCGCTCCAGCAGGGGATCAAACGCCAGGGATCGACGCTGCGCGACTACGCGCTCCCGGACGGCGCCTACGGCTCCATGCAGCACGAGTTCAAGGTCTACGGCCGCGGCGGCGAGCCGTGCGATCGCTGCGGCACGCCGATCGAGAAGATCCGCGTCGCCGGTCGCGGCACCTGGTACTGCCCGAACTGCCAGCGTTCGCCGCTGGCGAGCTCCTAGGCGGCCAGCAACTCGTCGAGCCGGCCGGTCTGGCTCAGGTGCCAGAGCTCGGTATAGCCGCCGATTGGGTTGTCACCGATCATGATCTGCGGCACGGTCCAGTTTCCGGTGAGTTCGAGCAGCTTCGCTCGAAAGGCCGGGTCGTCGTCGACCGAGATCTCCTCGTACGGAATGCCTTTTGCCTCGAGCAGGGCCTTCGCGCGTACGCAGTAGCCACACCACCGAGTCGTATAGAGAACGACGTTCATCATCATCTCCTTTCAACGTCTCGACCGCGCCTGCGATTCCCCCCGGTGCCCGCTCTAGACTGAGCTTCCAGTGGCCAGGGGGCATACCTACAAGACCGAGGCGATCGTTCTCCGCTCGATGCGCTTCTCCGAAGCCGACCGGATCCTGCACCTGTACACCCTGGGCCGGGGTCGAATCGGGGCAATCGCAAAGGGCGTCCGCAAGACGAAGTCGCGCTTCGGAGCGCGTCTCGAGCCGCTCTCGCATGTCGAGCTGATGCTGCACGAAGGCTCGGGCGAGCTGCACACGGTCACCGGCGTCGATCTGATCGCCTCTCATCACGACACGCGCGAGGACCCGTACCGCGCGAATGTCGGCCTGATCGGCGCCGAGGCGATGCTGCGCCTCTTCGGTGAGCCGGAGGCGAACCCGCGCGCGTTCGCCGCGATCACGCGCTTCCTCGACGCGCTCGACGAGGCGCCGGCGGCTATCCACGACCGGCCGGCACACGACGCCCTCGCACTGGCATTCCAGCTGAAGCTGCTCTGGGTGTCGGGCTACCTCCCGCACGTGAAGAGCTGCGTCGAGTGCGGAGCGATCGGCAATCTCGTCGGCTTCTCGCCACGCGCAGGTGGCGCCGTCTGCGCCGAACATGCCGCCGGGTCGATCGCGCTGTCCCCGGACGGCCTTGCGAGCATCGAAGGCCTCCTCTCGACACCGCTCGCCGCCGCCTGGGATGTCCCGATCTCGGACCGGGCGCGGCGGGAGGCGCTCGCGGTCGTCACTACGTCATATGAAGAGCACGGCGGCTTCCGCCTGCGCACCCTGTCGGCGTGAAGCGCGAGCTCGACGGCGGGTACGAGCTCGACGACGACCGCGACCGGATCGACATCGCGGCTGTCCATCGCTACATCTCGGAGGAGTCCTACTGGGCGCCCGGCCGCGAGTACGACGTGATGGAGGATCTGATCCGCGAAGCCGCCCGCGTCGTCGGCGTCTACCACGATGGCCGGCAGGTCGGCTTCTGCCGCGCCGCGCGGTGCTCGCCGGGGATGTTCTATCTCGCCGATGTGTACGTGCTCGAGGAGTGTCGAGGCCACGGTCTCGGGGTCGAGCTCGTCCGCGAGATGGTCGAGAACGGGCCATACGCCGACAGCAAATGGCTGCTCCATACCTCGGATGCGCACGAGCTCTACCGGAAGTTCGGCTTCGGGCTTCCCGGAGAGCGTGCGATGGAGCGCTGGCCGGCGGCCTAGCTCGTCCTCGCGCTCCTGGACGAGCACAAGACGGAGTTCGTCTACATTCAGCGAGATGAGCGGCTGGAACTGGCGGAAGATCGCGTACTTCGGGGTGCTCATCCTCGACGTCCCGATTCTCATCACCGGCACCTCGATCTTCGGGATCTTCCTCGCGATCATCTGGATCGCCGCCTCGCGAACGCGCAGGATCGCAGCCTGGATCGCCGCCGGCGAGCCGGCCCGCGACGGCTGACCGGCGCAGGCCGCTAGCGTGACGACGGCCGTGCCGTCCGCCGCTCGCCTTGCCACGCTCCTTGTCCTCGCGGTTGCGCTGACCGCCTGCGGTGGCTCCAAGAAGCCCGCCGCGACGACCACCACCAGCTCTCCTCGCGACCAGTGGGGAACGACCTGGCTCTGCCGCCCGGGGCTGACCGGCAATCCCTGCGCCGCGCCGCTGACAACGACCGCGATCAGCCCGACTCATGCGACGACGATCGAGCACGCGGCCGATGCGACGGATCCGAAGGTCGACTGCTTCTACGTCTATCCGACGATCAGCGGCGAGACCACCGTCAACGCGAACCTGGCGATCGACCTGCGCAACACCGAGGTGGCGATCGCGCAGGCCTCGCGCTTCTCACAGGACTGCCGGGTCTATGCACCCGTCTACCGCCAGCTGACGCTGAGCGCGCTCGACCATCCGAACCGGATCACGCGGGCAAACGCGCTGATCGCCTACAACAGCGTCCTTTCCGCATTTCGCGACTACCTCGCGCACTACAACGACGGCCGCGGCATCGTCTTCATCGGGCACTCGCAGGGCGCTGCGATCCTGATCCGGCTGCTCCAGCAGGAGGTCGACAGAACGCCCGCGCTGCGCCGTCAACTCGTCTCGGCCCTGCTGATGGGCGGCAACGTCACCGTCAAGAAGGGAAGCGACGTCGGCGGGGACTTTGCGCACATCCCGCTCTGCAAGACGGCTCCGCAGACGGGCTGTGTCGTCGCCTACTCGAGCTTCACCGAGAAGCCGCCGCCGGACAGCCAGTTCGGCCGGACGACCTCGGACGCGGGGGTGAGGCTGCTCGCGCCGCATACCCCCTCGCCCGAGATCAGCATCGCCTGCGTCAATCCCGCGGCGCCGGCCGGCGGGAAAGCCATCCTCGACCCGTACGTTCCGTCGCTCGTGCTCTCGTTTCTGCCTGCCGGCAGCGCGCCAAAGGTCTCCACGCCGTGGGTCTCGTTCCCCGGCGAATACACAGGTCAGTGCGAGACGTCCGGCAACGCGACCTGGCTCCAGATCTCGCAGCGCGCGGGAACGACCGCGCAGCGCCAGTTCCTGACGCGGCTCCAGGATCCGGTGCTCGGCCTGCACGTCCTCGACGTGAACATCGCGCTCGGCAATCTCGTCGACCTCGTTCGCGACGAGGCCGCGGCGTACCGCTAGGCCCAGTAGAACTCGGCGCCGGCGGGAATGGCGCGGGCCACCTGCTTGGCCGCAGCCCAGGCATCCTCGAGGTCGAGCTGCATGAGGGTCGCGATCTCGGCGGTCGCGAGCGGCTCGCCGGCCCAGGCCAGGAGCTCCTCGACCGTCGCAGGCTTCGGACGCCGCTCGAGCTCGGGAGCCAGGTTGGCGATCGCCGTCTCGTAGGCCTCGACCGGGTTGAAGCCGGGAATGCTGGCCCTCGCGCCGCCGTCGGAACGCACGAGCTCGTAGCTCGGCGCCGTGTACCGGCGCTCCTCCGGTGGCCCGCCAAGCTTGTGGTCGAGAGCTCGCGCCTCGGGCGAAGGCGAACGAGCGGCGGCGATGTCCTCCTGGAGCGCTGCTTCGACGGCTTCCGTCGTGGACCAGTCGACGAGCTGGTCTGGATCGAGGCCGACATCCTCCGCAGCCGCTGCGATCAGCTCAGAATCGTCGAGCAAGCCGCCGATCATCACGCGAACGCGCAACCGGCGCAGAAGCGGCTCCTCCTCGTCGGGCGCGTTCAGGCGAGCGGCGACCACCGCCCGGCAGGCCGGTTCAGAGGATGCGGGACGAGGGTACGGCGCCGGATTGATCGGCATGCCGTAGCGGCGTTGCAGGCCCGGAGCGCCCTGGGCCAGCTTCTCGGCCTCGCCGGGCTCCAGGGTCAGCACGATCATCCGCAGCTGCCAGACGAGCTGGTCGCCGTAGTGCCACCGCAAGCGCCAGCGCGCCGGTTCGGCCGAGAACGCGAACGGACAGGCCGGATCGGTGAAGAGCGTGATCTCGACCGGCATCAGCTGCCCAGGCGGTCGGCCAGGAACGCAAGCCCGAGGGGATAGCGCCAGTCGGTGCCGCGGTGGGTGCCGTCGAAGAGCTCGAAGTGGACGACGTCGTCGGACACGCCGGCGGCGGCCACCGCATCTCTGAACGCGACTGCGCCGAGGTCGAGCCGGTACTCATCGTTTCGGCCGGCGTCGATCCAGATGCCGCGCAGGCCGCGTAACGAATCGCCGTGGGCTGCCGCGAGCCGCACCGGGTCCCACGCAAGCCAGCGCTCCCAGACCTCCGGGATGAGCGCGCCGGTGTCCAGCTCGAACGGCAGGTCGACCGAGCCGTCTGGATTCGACGAGTACGCCGCGGCGCAGGTGTAGACGTTCAGCAGCACTGGATCGGTGTCGTTTCGCAGCACCGGCCGCCCCGAGTGGAAATCGTCCCAGAAGCGGTCGAACGAACCGTCGTAGCGGTTGCGGAGCGCCTGGGCAGCCGGCGCGAACTCCGGGGTGAACGACACCTCGAAGAGCGCGTCTCCCGCGTGTGTGGCAAGCCCGCCGAACAGATCGGGCCGAAGCATCGCCCAGACCATGGCGCCGAACCCACCCGAGGACTTGCCGGTCACGCCGCGGCCCGAAGCGGCCGCGATCGTCCGGAATTTCGAGTCCACCAGCGGGACGACCTCGTCGCAGAAATACGTTCCGTAGTCGCCGATCGCCGGCGAGTCGATCCACTGCGCGCCGCCGAGCGCCGTGAACCCGTCGACGAGCACGACGATCGCCTCGGCCCCGAGCTCCTCGACGAGCTCCGGGAAGTTCCGCGAGAACGGCGCGACGTTGAACCACGCGCGCCCCTGGCCGGTGAGCCCGTGCAGCACGTAGATCGACGGATAGCGCCGGTCGCCCGAGGTGTCGTACGACGGAGGCGTCCACACGTAGACCGGCCGCTGCTCGGGATCGCCGAGTGGATTGCCACGGAGCGCATCGCTCTCCAGGGCGAGCCCCTGCCAGCGGCCCGTACGATGGATGTCCATGGCCAGCGAACCTAGCGAACTCACCGCCTACGAGGGCGAAGCGACGATCGACAAGGTCGCGTCGCTCGGCCGCCGCCGCGGCTTCGTCTATCCGTCCTCCGACATCTACGGTGGGCTCGGCTCGGCCTACGACTACGGCCACTACGGCGTGCTGCTGAAGGACAACGTGAAAGGTGCCTGGAAGCGCTCGATGATCCAGGAGCGCGAGGACATGGTCGCGCTCGACTCCGCCGTGATCCTGAACCCCGAGGTCTGGGTCGCTTCCGGCCATGTCGGCGGCTTCTCCGATCCGCTCGTCGACTGCCGCACCTGCAAGCTCCGCTTCCGCGCGGATCACCTCGAGACGTCGAGCTGCGGCAAGCGGCCGTCGAAGAAGCCGGGGGAGACGCCCGACTGCGACTTGACCGAGGCGCGGAACTTCAACCTGATGTTCGAGACGCACATCGGCGCCGTCGCCGAGGACGCCTCTGCCGCGTACCTCCGCCCGGAGACAGCGCAGGGCATCTTCATCAACTTCAAGAACGTCACCTCGTCGCTGCGCGTCAAACCCCCGTTCGGCATCGCCCAGATCGGCAAGAGCTTCCGCAACGAGATCACGCCGGGAAACTTCCTCTTCCGCACGCGTGAGTTCGAGCAGATGGAGATGGAGTACTTCGTGCCGCCCGCCGAGGCCGAGGAGTGGTACCGCTACTGGATCGCCGAGCGCTACCGTTGGTACACCGAGCTCGGGATCAGGCCGAGCCATCTCCGGATTCGCGCGCACGATCCCGACGAGCTCTCTCACTACTCGTCTGGCACGAGCGACATCGAGTACCTGTTCCCGATCGGCTGGTCTGAGCTCGAGGGGATCGCGAATCGCGGCGACTTCGACCTGCGAGCGCACACGAAGCACTCGGGGAAGGCGCTCGAGTGGATCGGCCACGAGGAGCGCTACGTGCCGTACGTGATCGAGCCCGCCGCCGGCGCCGACCGAGCCGCGCTCGCCTTCCTGGTCGACGCCTACGACGAGGAGGAGATCGAAGGCAGCCCTCGCACCGTGCTGCACCTGCATCCGCGGATCGCTCCCGTGAAGGCGGCCGTGCTGCCGCTTGTCGGCAACGATACCGGGCTCGTCGAGAAGGCTCGCGGCCTGTTCGCCGGCCTCCGCACGCATCTCACCGTCGAGTACGACGCGTCGGCCGCGATCGGCAAGCGCTACCGCCGCCAGGACGAGATCGGCACGCCGTGGGCCCTGACGATCGACCACCAGACCCTCGAAGACGACACCGTGACGCTGCGCGACCGCGACACCCTGCAGCAGGAGCGGATTCCGATCGAGGGCGTGCGCTCACTTCTGCTCGACCGGCTCGAAGCCCCCTGGAGCCCGCGCTCCTGAGAGCTCGATTCGAAATGGTTCTTCGTCGTCGGAGTGCGCCGGCCGAGTGCAAGCCAAGGACGCAGGGAGTGTCAATAGCTGGACTATTGACACGACTGAGGACGCAGGATTGCGCTGGACAGCGTGCTCCGACGACACAAGGTTCATTTTGAATCGAGCTCTAAAACCGAAGCCACCCGTTCCCCGGTGGCGTTGGGCCGTCTGGATGGTGACGCTCAGCGTCGCGCTCGTTCTCTTCTACGGCCTCTTCACGCCGTTCTGGTTCGGCCTTCGCTCGCTCGCGTGGCTGGCGGAGTTCCGCTCGCGCCGGCGCGGCTAGTTGACCGTCGAGTACGCGACGATCACGGCGATCGCGGTCACGAGCGCGGCAGTTCCGACGCTCGCCTGCCATGAGTGGCGGAAGCGCAGGAACGAGAGCATGACGATCAGGCCTGCGATCAGGCCGCCAATGTGGCCGCCGATCGAGATCCC
Source organism: Gaiellaceae bacterium (assembly GCA_035550275.1). Lineage (GTDB taxonomy): Bacteria > Actinomycetota > Thermoleophilia > Gaiellales > Gaiellaceae > PALSA-600. The sequence continues at coordinate 25,867 of DASZPQ010000059.1, forward strand.
AGGCACGGCGAACGTGAAGACGAGGTTCAAAATGATCATCAACAGAACTTGCCCTCCGGTGCCGATATGGCCGCGCCGTTCGAGAATGAGGAGCGCGCCGAGCACACCGAAGATCGCCCCGGATGCTCCGGCTGTCGGCTGATTGGGCGTGACGAGCAAGGCCCCTGCGGATCCTGCGACACCGGCGGCGAGATAGAGGAGCACGAAGCGCCACCGGCCGATCACTTGCTCGAGAATCGACCCCGCAAAGTAGAGGCTGAACATGTTCAGCCCCAGGTGCAGCGGCCCGTAGTGCAGGAAGGCAGTCGTGATCAATCGCCACCATTCGCCGTGCTCGACCCCCGCCGGCGTCGACCCGACGGGGCCGACAGCGTGTACCGGTCCCGTCAACAGCTGCCCGGAGTCATAGGCCCCGTTCGCGAACAACACGCCGTGGTTGTAGAGCGTGTTGCCAAGGCCATCGGTCGTGCCGCCGAGCGCAAGCTCGGCCGCGTAGACGGCCACGTTGATCCCGATCAGGATCATGGTCACGAGGTTGGCGCGCCGGGCGCCGACCCCTGTGACAGCGCGCTCGGCGGCGACGGTGACCTTCTGGATCCCCTGCGGCTTGCCGGAATGCTCGGGGCAGCGAAGCCCGACCGCTGCCGGTGTCATGCACTCGTAACAGATCGGCCGGCCGCATTCGGAGCACGAAAGCCCGGTTTCGCGATCGGGATGGCGGTAGCAGTAACGGGGTGCCGGCTCCATCGAACTAGCGTATCCCTGTGGATGCCGGCGTTGCCTTAACAGCTGTCGAGAATGGCTACTCCGCCTGCAGAAGCGTCGCGAGATCCTCGTGGCCGCCGAACTCGGCCCAGCCGGACGGCGAGCCGATGTGCAGCGCATCCCGGATCGTCGGATCGGCTCCGAGCTCGAGCAGCGCTTCGACGGCTTCGCGCTGTCCACTCTGTGCCGCGAGGTGAAGCGCGGTCACTCCTTGACCGTGGTCAGGGCCGCCAAAGGTGCCGAGCTGGTTCGGATCGGCGCCCAGCTCAACGAGCCTTCGAAGCGTCTCGACCCGACCGTTTGCCGCCGCCCAGCTGAGAGCAGTGCCTCGATAGGGATCGGCCGCGATGTGGGCGCCGAGCTCGACGAGCAGCTCGACAGCGTCGGTGCGCCCGGCTTTCGCAGCCCAGACAAGCGCCTCATCGAGCACCTCCTGCGGATCGTTCGACGGTTGCCACGCCGGAAAGCCGCCGTGCGGCCGGTAGAAGCCGCGATGTGCGCCCGCGGCAGGTGTGCCGGCGAGAGCCCGGATCAGGTCGACATCGCCGAGGCCCGCGGCGACCCGCAGGTTTCCCGGCTCGCGGCCGAGGAGATCGACGACGTCCCGGTGGCCCCAGAAGAGCGCGGCGACGACCGGCGTGCCGCCGTCTCCGCGCGCGAAGAGGTCGAGCCGCCCACCGGCGGCGAGCATCAGCTCGGCCAGCTGCCGTCGATTCGAGTAGCCGGCCTGGTGGAGCTTCGTCCAGCCGTAGTCGTTGCCGCGGTTCGGGTCGGCGCCGCGCTCGAGCAGCAGCTCCACGAGCGGGAGGGCGTTCGCCATCCCGAGCAGGTCGTTTCCGTTCGTGCCGCGCACCCCGACCAGCTCGGGATGGCGATCGAGCAGCTCGGTGAGCCGGTCGAGATCGTCGTCTTCGACCGCGCGGTAGGCGAGCATGAACGGCGTCGGCGGCTCCTCGCCTGAGCGCAGGCCCTCGACGTGACGTCGCAGGCGCCCCCAGTTCGCGAACCCGTGCCGCTCCGCCAGGTCGCGCCGAGCCTCGGCGACAGTGACGCCGTTCACCGTCGCGATTCCGTCCGCCCGCCCCTCGTAGTACTCGAGGTCGATGTGGAACGGCTGCTCCATCCCCTGGCGGTCGACGTGCTCCTTGAGCTTCGGCCAGCTCGAGAAGCCCAGCTCGCGCGCGAGCTCGAACTGGACGTCGGTGAGCTTCGCCTGGTCGCCGGCCTTCCGGCGGGCGCGGACGCGATCCTTTGCCTGCTTGCGCAGCTGATCGAGGTCGAGGCTGGTCATGGCGCACTCCTTTCCCTTGAGCCCGGTGTCCGCATGCTCGGGCGGAAAGAAGCTGCGATGGAGATGATGCGCTGCAATTGGGGTGGGCTCGGCCCTTTCCGCGGACTGGACGCAGCCCCTGCTGCGCCCGACAAGTTTAGAGCACGCCACCTCCTCCGAAACAGGTAGAACGACGGCATGCGCTACCGCACACTCGGCCGAACCGGCCTCGAAGTCTCCGAGCTCGGCTACGGCGCGTGGGGGATCGGAAAGTCGATGTGGGTCGGCGCCGACGACGACGAGTCGCTACGAGCCCTGCGTCGTGCGATCGAGCTCGGCGTGAACTTCCTCGACACGGCGCTCGCCTACGGCGACGGTCACAGCGAGAAGCTGGTCGGGGAGGTCGTGCGCTCCTCGAGCGAGACCGTCTACGTCGCGACAAAGGTTCCGCCGAAGAACATGCGCTGGCCGGCTCCCGACGGCATCCACGCGGATGTGGCGTTCCCGGGCGACTACGTGATCGAGCGCACCGAGGAGAGCCTGCGCAATCTGGGGCTCGAGACGATCGACGTCCAGCAGCTCCATGTCTGGTCTGACGAATGGGTCGGCCAGGGCGACTGGCTCGAAGCGGTCGAGCGGCTGAAGGCCGACGGCAAGATCCGCTTCTTCGGCGTCTCGATCAACGACCACCAGCCCGAAAACGCCATCCGTCTGATCGAGACCGGAGTCGTGGATTCCATCCAGGTGATCTACAACATCTTCGACCAGTCGCCGGAAGTGGAGCTCTTCCCGGCGGTGCAGGAGGCCAACGTCGGTGTGATCGTCCGCGTGGCGTTCGACGAAGGGGCGCTGACCGGGAAGATCACCCCGGACACCGAGTTCCCTCCCGGCGATTTCCGCAACAACTATTTCAGCGGAGGACGCAAGGAAGAGGTGTGGGATCGCGTGAATGCGATTGCCCGCGACCTGGAGATCCCGCTCGACCGGCTGCCCGAGATCGCGCTTCGCTTCGTCCAGTCACACCCGGCGGTCTCGACCGTGATCGCCGGGATGCGCTCGCTTCGCAACGTCGAGGCAAACGCTGCCGCAACCGACCTGGGGCCGCTCTCGGCCGACCAGCTCGAGATTCTCAGGCGGCACGATTGGGCGCGCGACTTCTACCACTAGCTTCGGAAAAAGAAAGAGGCGCCCGTCCAAAGAACGGGCGCCTCGATCAGTGCCGGTGTCGTTGATCAACCCCGGGAGGGCGCAACTCCACGAAGCTGGGCACCGGCGTTGGCGTGAATCTATCGGATCTGCTGCCGCGCCGCCACACTTTCGCGCAGATTATTGCCCCTAAGCTTCCCTTAACAGAGCGGGTTTGCGGAGAGAGTTCTCAGCAAGTCGTGCAGATCGTCGGCGGCTTCGCGGTCTTCGCCGCCGTCCAGATCGCCTTGACCGCTTTGTTCCAGGCCAGAACCGCGGCTTGATACTGGTCTGTGTACTCCCCGAGCGTGACCGGAGTCGGATACGCGGTGTAGTTCAGCAGGGTGTTCATCGACTTCTCGATCGCGTTCGCCTGCGTTGCGATCTCCTGCTCGGTGAGCCCGAGCGCGTCCTTCTTGTACGGGCCTTTGAAGTGGGGGAGGATCTTGTAGAGCTTGTTGTAGGCCTTCTGCGTCGACACCTGCAACGGGCTCATCAGCGGCGAGTTGATCACCTCGGCGATCGCGGTCTGGACGTCCTTCTCATAGCCGGCCACGAGCTTGACGTCTGCGCCGTGAGCGGCGATGTAGGCCTTCGCCTGCGGTGCAGCTGACACCGGGATCGCCGGAATCGGCTTCGGGGCCGGCTGCTTCGTTGTGTCCGCTGTCGTCGTCAGAGGCTCCGTGGTCGTTGGCAGAGCTGTGCTGGCAGGCGTGCTCGGGGTCTTCGAGGAGGAGCCGCACCCGGCAAGAACGCCGGCGAGGCCGATGACGAGCAGAACGGGAACGAGCACCCGCATCCGGCGTGACCAGCCTCTATCGATGCGCGAAATCGCCTGCATACCCCTCACCAAGCGATGGTACCCCGGATGCTCGAAGGCGGTCAACGAGGGGCAACCGTCCCTTAATGCCTCGACCGAGGTTGAAGGGGAACAGACGTTCTGATAGAACATACGTTCTCATGATCGCCGCAATCGTCATCCCGGGGTTCGATTTGCAGGTCGCGCTGCGTCTGAGGCCTGGGCTGGAGGTCGTGCCCGCTGCGCTCGGGCCGACGCCTGGAAGGGAGCCACTGCTGGGCTCGGTCACCGCTGCCGCGGCGGCTGAGGGGATCAGGCCGGGCATGCGGCTCGGTGAAGCGCTCGCGACGTGCCCGGGGCTCGTGCTCGTCGAACAGGATCCAGTTGGCGTCGAGCAGGTGTGGGAGGAGATCCTGCGCCGGCTCGAAGACGCAGGCTTCACCGTCGAGCCGGTCCGCGCCGGGACGGTGTATTTCGAGACAAGCGGAGTCGAGCGCCTCTACGGCGGGCTCGAGCCGGCCTTGAAGCGCGCACTTGCGTCGATCGGGCCGGAGTGGGGGGCGCGGGCAGGAGCGGCCGAGCGGCGCTTTGCCGCGCTTGCGGCAGCCGGCGTCGCCCATCCCGGGCAGGCGCTGATCGTCTCCGACGATCGCACGCGCACCTTCCTCGCGCCGTTGCCGCTGACGCTGCTCCCACTGGAGCGCGACCGCTACGAGGAGCTCGAAGAGCTCGGGATTCGCACGATTGGACAGCTTGCTGGGCTCTCGGGTAGCGCCGTCGCCGAAAGACTGGGGCCTGACGGCCGGCGCGCCTGGAGCCTGGCGAGAGGAGAGCACGACGGCAGGGTCAATCCGCGCAAGCCGGTGGAGACGCTCGCCGAGACGCTCGAGTTTCCAGATGCCGTCGGCAACGAGCTGACGCTGCGCCGTGGGGTTGCAGTGCTTGTCGACCGCGCGCTCGCCCGCTCGGAACGAGCCGGGAGGCCGCCGCGGAAGGTCGCGCTCTGGGCCAGGCTGGCAGGCGGTACCTCGTGGCGGCGCACGGTGACGCTGCGTGAGCCGACCGCCGATCCGGCACGGCTTCGGCTTGCGCTCGGCTCCAAGCTCGCCGAACTGCCGGCGCCAGCGCTGAAGCTGCGACTCGAGCTCGTCGAGCTCGCGGAGCACACGGGCGAGCAGCTCGAGCTCGTCCGGGCAGAGGGAGAAGTCATGCAGGGACGGCTCGGTGAAGGTCTGCGCCAGGTGAAGGCTGCCGTGGGCGCAGGCGGGATTTCGATGGTGGTGGAGGTGGCGCCGTGGTCGCGTATTCCAGAGGCACGCGCACTGCTCGTACCGCGCGACCACTAAACGCTCCCAGGCCCGTTTTCGTCGAGGGCCATGCCGACGGCACACCTCGCCGGGTGAACGGCCGGGACGTGTCGGTCGTGCGAGAGCAGTGGCGCGTCGTCGACCGCTGGTGGACGGAGGATCCCGTCGACCGTCGGTACTTCGACCTCGTCTTGGAGGGAGGGGAGAACGCCGTCGTCTTTCTGGACGGCGAGAACAACATCTGGTTCACGCAGCGTGCGTAGTTGACCTACGTCGAGCTGCATGCCCATTCGGCCTACTCGTTTCTGGACGGCGCCTCGCTGCCGGAGGAGCTTGCGGCGCGAGCGGTCGAGCTCGGCTACGAGGCGTTCGCGCTCACGGATCACGACGGGGTCTACGGCTCGCTCGAGTTTGCGCACGCCGCAAAGCCGCTCGGACTCCGTCCGATCACCGGCGCCGAGGTCACGCTTGGAGATGGAGCGCACATCACGCTGCTCTGCGAGAGCCAGCGCGGCTACGCGAACCTCTGCCGCATCCTCACGGACGTCCATGCCGTGCGGGAAGCCCCCGCGACGACGATCGATGTCGTGGCGGAGCATGCGGAAGGGCTCATCGCTCTTTCGGGCTGCGCCCGGCACGGGCTCGGCGTCGTCGATCCGAATGCAGCAGTGCGCCTGGCTCGAGCATTTCCCGGCGCGTTCTACGTCGAGCTCCAGCGCCCGTTCGAGCGCGGCGACGCTCGGAGGAATGCGGGGCTTGAAGAGCTGGCTACTGCTCTCGGTGTTCCGACGGTCGCGACCGGGGATGTCCACGTGCATGCAGCGCACCGTGCCCGGCTTCAGGACGCGCTCGTCGCGATCCGCCATCGAACCTCGCTCGAAGGCAGCGAGCGCGAGCGCCGCGGCAATCACGAGTCGGTGCTGCGATCGCCCGAGGAGATGCTCGAGCAGCTGCCGCGCGCCGCCGCCGAGCGAACCCAAGAGGTCGCGGACAGGTGCACGTTCGACCTGACGAAGCAACTGGGCTATCAGTACCCAGACTTCTCGGACGGCCCTGACCCGGCCGACGTGCAACTGCGAACCATCTGCGAGCGCGCCTTCGCAGGGCGTTACGACGCAAGTAACAAGTTGTTACAAGTGGAGGCTCGCAGCCGGCTGGAGCGCGAGCTGGCGTTGATCGAGCGCATCAAGCTCTCGGGGTTCTTCCTGCTCCACTGGGAGGTGCTCGAGCTGGCGCGGGAATGCGCATCCGAGGTACGCGGCCCAGGCAGTCCTCGGCACGTGCTGCCGCCGGGACGCGGCCGCGGCTCCAGCGTCGGCTCGCTCGTCTGTTACCTGACCGGCCTCTCGCACATCGATCCCGTCGTGGCAGGCCTCTCGATCGGCCGCTTCCTGAACGACGAGCTGTCGGCCATGCCCGACATCGACCTCGATTTCCCGCGTGACATCCGCGAGAAGCTGATTCCGGCGGTGATCGACCGGTACGGGAACGAGCACGCGGCGCTTGTCGCGAGTTTCTCGACCTACCGCAGCCGGGGAGCGATCCGCGACGTCGGCAAGGCGCTTGGGCTGCCATTCGCCGAGCTCGAACGGCTCGCTCAGATCACCGACGGCTGGAACGCAGCCGCCGTCGGCGAGGAGCTCGACAAGGTGCCGGGTCAGCATTCGGGCCCTCGCTGGACCGCCTTCCGTGAGCTGACGCGCGAGATCTCCCGCCTGCCGCGCCATATCTCACAGCATCCCGGCGGGATGGTGATCTCGACGAAGCCGTTGATCGACCTCGTGCCCGTCCAGCCGGCGGCGATGGCCGGACGGCAGGTCTGCCAGTGGGACAAGGACTCGTGCGCCGACGCCGGTTTTCTGAAGATCGATTTGCTCGGGCTCGGGATGCTCTCGGCCGTCGAGGATGCGGTCGACCAGATCGCAAAGCTCCACGGCGAGGTGATCGACCTCTCGCGCATTCCACTCGATGATCCGGCGGTCTATGCCGAGATCCAGGCCGCGGACACGGTCGGCCTTTTCCAGATCGAGAGCCGGGCTCAGATGCAGAGCCTGCTCCGGACGCGGCCCGAGAACCTGGACGACCTGACCGTTCAGGTCGCGCTCGTTCGTCCGGGCCCGATCCAGGGCAAGGCAGTGCATCCGTACATCGAACGGCGCCAGCGCAGGCGCGTCGATCCGAGCTTCGAGCCGCCGGTCGAGCACGAATCGCTGCGGGAGCCGCTGCGCGAGACGCTCGGCGTGGTCGTCTTCCAGGACCAGGTGCTGACGGTCGCGATGGCGGCCGCGAACTTCAGCGTGGGGGAGGCGGAAGGGCTGCGGCGTGCGATGAGCCGCAAGCGCAGCCTCGAGGCGATCGAGGTCTTCCGGCCGCGGTTCATCGCAGGCTGCGACGGCAACGAGATCGACGAGCCGCTTGCGCATGTGATCTTCGACAAGCTCGTCGGCTTCGCGGGCTTCGGCTTCCCCAAGGGCCACGCCGCGGCCTTTGCGCTGCTCGCGTATCAGTCGGCATGGCTGCGACATCACCACCCGGCCGAGTTCCTCTGCGCGCTTCTGAATGAGCAGCCGATGGGCTTCTATCCGCCGGCCTCGCTGGTTCGAGACGCTCAGCGGCGCGGGATCGTCGTGCACCCGCCGCATGTGAACGCAAGCGCCGCGATCTGCACCGTGTCGGAGGGGGCGGTGCGGATCGGGCTCGGCTACGTCCGGTCGGTGCGCGAGGAGGAGGCAAAGGCGGTTGCATCAGGGCAACCCTTTGCCGACCTGGGCGATCTCGTGCAGCGAGGGGCGGTTGGGGCGGGCGCGCTCGAGGCGCTTGTCGTTGCAGGCGCCTGCGACGTGTGGGGGCCAAGGCGGCAGCTGCTCTGGCAACTGGGCTCGATCCCGCAGGGGGAGACCGTGCCCGGCGGCTCCCGGCAGCTTGCGCTTCCACTCGAGCCGACGGTCGAGACGCCGGAACTGCCGGAGCAGACCGACTGGGAGCGGATGCTGGCCGACTACAAGCACACGTCGGTCTCGGTCGGCATCCATCCGCTGGAACTGCTGCGGCCGCATCTCTCCGGCGTGCTTTCGAGCGTCGAGCTGGTGGGCGTTCCTCATGGTGGGCGCGTCACCATCGCCGGCATGGCGATCGCGCGGCAGCGTCCGTCGACGGCGAACGGGATCGTCTTCATGCTGCTCGAGGACGAGCACGGCCAGGTGAACCTGATCATTCCGCAGGCGGTGTACGAGCGGCATCGCGCAATCGTGCGGAGCGAGCCGCTGCTGGTGGCGCACGGCCGGTTCGAGCGGGTCGACCGCAACGAGAACGTCCTCGTCGACTCGGTGCAGTCGCTCGGTCAGCTGGCGCGCCGCGTCGCAAACGAAGCGGAGGTGCGCTCAGCGCTTCCGAGCGCGCATCACTTCGGCCACCGCTGATCCAGGGGAGCTAACACAGCGTTCTTGCCCCGGGTCGCCTGCCGGACGGTGCAAGTAACAACTTGTTACTTGCTTCGTTCGGTGGCCCGGGCGAGCGAGCTTGCGACAGGGGTCAGCGGTTTTCGATCTCCAGCGAGAAGGGCGGGAGCCGCTTCGCGACGGCGCGGTTGAACTCTGATTCGTACTCCTCGTCGAGTCCCTCGTCCAGCGTGCGCTTGAAGGCGTCGCGGATGGTGGCGAGCAGTTCCGTGCCCGTCTCGAGGGCGTCGATGTAGTCGCCATAGAGCTCCTCAGAATCGTCGCGGTCCGCCCGGTTGTAGAGCTCGAGGCGCTCCTCGGCTTCCTCGATCACGTCGCGGTGCTCGCGCTCGAAGAGGTCGAGCTGACGCTCGATCAGGTCGGCAAACCGCCGGCGCCGGAAGATCATGCGAGCTCGCGGTAGAGCGCGAGGTGCGCGGCGGCGAATGCGTCCCAGGTGAGCGTCGTTCGCGCACGCTCCGCACCCGCGCGGGCCGCAGCGAGAGTCTCCGGGTTGCCGAGCAGCTCCTCCGTCGCGGCAGTCATGGCATCGACATCTCCAGCCGGGACGACAGCTCCCGCGCCGAACTGGCGGATCGGATCGCCAAGCCCACCGACGTCGTAGACGACAGCGGGAACGCCTGCGCCGAGTGCCTGGAGCAGCGCTCCCGACTGGTCGAGCTCGGGCAGGTAGGGAAAGAGTGCGAGTGTCGCCTCGGAGAGGGCTCGATCGAGCTGCTCCTGGTCGAGGTATCCCAGCCGCCAATCGACCCGCGGCGCGGTCTCGAGCCCGGTCAATGGAATCGCAGGGTCGCCTGCGACAAGCAGGCGCGAGCCGGGAATCCGCCGCGTGACCTCGATCGCGTCGGGAAGGCCCTTGTAGCGCCGGATCACGCCGAGCGAGAGCAAGGTGTGCCCGTCGTCCGCGCGAACCGCTTGGCTCGGATAGACGGGATGGGGGAGGACGCGCGCGTCAACGCCCAGCTCGAGCAATGTCTGGCGGCCGCTCTCGGTGTGGACGATCACGCGGTCGAACTTCGCGAGGAGCCGGCGCCAGAGCTCGATCTTCCCCGCCGTTCGTCGCGGCAACAGGTCGTGGGCGGTGAAGACCGTCGGAGACCGGAAGCGGATCCGCACGTCGTGCTTCGGCACCGCGAGCCACTGAACGTGCAACACGTCGGCCTTGATCCGTCCGAGCGAGCGAGCGACTGCGAGATGCTCCACGGCCTTCAGCGGCAAACGGGCGCGGGAGCGCTTGAAGAGCCGTGACGAGAGGCGGTAGTAGCGCTCCGCCCGCTCGTAGGCGATCGCCGGAGGAAGCTCGGCAAACCGGAACGACGATGTTGCGAGCTCGACTTCCGCCCCGGCACGTCCGAGCGCGCTCGCGAGCTCATGGTCGTACCAGGGCGTGAAGGCAGGCGGATCTGCGATCACGACGCGCACAGGCCTAGAGTAAGCGCTGTGGTGATTCGAACCTGGAACCTGTTTCACGGGAACACGGTTCCGCCCGGTCGCCGGGCGTACCTGCGGGAGATGGTCGAGCTGATCACCGCCGATCGACCCGACATCGTCTGCCTGCAAGAGCTCCCCGGCTGGGCCCTCTCAGAGCTCGAGGGCTGGTCCCGGATGTCTGCGATCCCTGTGCTGGTTCGCGGTGCGAGCCTCGGGCCGCTCTCCATCCCCGCGGGGCTCGGCCGTGCGCTCACCGCCCCGCATCACGGCATCATCCGCTCGGCGTTCGAGGGGCAGGGGATGGCGATTCTCGTCTCGCGCGAGCTCGAGCTCGTGTCGAGTGCATCGACGGGAATCAACGATCCGGTGCGGGGGCGAGAGCCGCGAGCGGCGCAGCTGGTCGAGCTCCAGCTCCCGAATTCGGCGCGGGCGGTTGTGCTGAACACCCACATCACGAACGCCGGCGATCCAGCGGTCTGCGACGCCGAGCTGGAGCGGGCGATTCGGTGGCTTGGCGAGGCGACTCCAGAGGGTGCGGTGACGATTCTCGCCGGCGACTTCAACGTCACCCCGGAGCGCTCGAGCGTGATCCCCGCTCTCACACCTCCATTTTCGGCTGCGTTCCCGAACAGCATCGACCAGATTCTGGTCCGCGGCGCGCAGGTGGAGACAGCTCGTGTCTGGCCGGAGGACGATCGCAGCTTCGGCCACAGGCTGCTTTCGGATCACGCGCCTCTCGAGGTCACGCTACGGGTGGGCGAATGAGCTAGTCGGCGTCTGCGGCTGTTCGCAGACCAAGCTCGCCGGCGATCGGCTGGAGCGCTGCGACGACATTTGCGATGTGCTCGTCGAGCTCGAGCCCGAGCAACTCGGCGCCCAGATAGACCTCGTCCCGGTGGACGCCGGCCGCGAAGGACGGCTGCTTGAGCTTCTTGCGCACGGATTTCGGCTCGAGCCCCTCGAGCCCGGTGGGGCGCACGAGCCCGCAGGCGTGGACGAAGCCGGAGAGCTCGTCGCACGCGAAGAGCGTCTTCTCGAGCAGCGTGTCCCGTGACAGGCCGAGGTGCTCCGCGTGGGACAGGACGGCCCGGATCACCTCTTCCGGGTAGCCCTCCTCGCGGAGGATCGGCGCGCCGTCTTGCGGGTGCTTGTCGAGCGTCGGATGCATCTCGTAGTCGAAGTCGTGCAGCAGCGCCGTGACGCGCCAGAGCTCCTCGTCCTCGCCGAAGCGCCGCGCGTAGAACGCGGTCGAGGCCTCAACGGCCAGCGCATGGCGCAGCAGCGCCTCGCTCTTCGTGTAGTGCGTGAGCGTCGCCCAAGCCTGTTCGCGGGTCGGTGCCAAGGTGGGCGGTACGATACCCGCCTCGGTGTCCTCAACTCTTCTCAGGCACACGACGACCGAATCCTTCGCAATCGAGGGCGGCCGCCCGCTTTCCGGCCGCATCCGCGCGACCGGGAACAAGAACGGCGCTTTGCCGATCCTGGCGGCGTGTCTGCTGACGGACGATGTCGTGACGCTCACGAACGTGCCGCGGATCCGCGACATCGAGACGATGGTCGAGCTACTGCTGCACGCCGGTGCCGAGGCGGAGTGGGTCGGAACGAACGAGGTGCGGGTGTGCGCGGCGAACATCACGACGCACGAGATCGATCCCGAGCTGGCTACGCGGATCCGTGCATCGTTCTTGCTCGCGGGCCCGCTGCTCGCGCGCATCGGCCGCGCCAGCGTCCCGCCTCCTGGTGGGGACGTGATCGGGCGCCGCCGCCTCGACCCTCACATCCACGCGTTCCAGCGACTCGGTGTCACGATCGAGATCGGCGAGCGCTACGAGATGCGCACCGCCCAGCTTGTCTCCGCCGAGATCTTCCTCGACGAGGCATCCGTGATGGCAACCGAGAACGTCGTCATGGCAGCGTCCCTCACACCCGGTCAGACGACCGTGACGAACGCCGCCTGCGAGCCGCACGTCCAGGATCTCTGCCGGTTTCTCGTCTCGCTCGGCGCGCAGATCAGCGGGATCGGATCGAACGTCCTGCAGATCACCGGGGTCGAGCGCCTCTCAGGCGGCGAATATGGCATCGGCCCCGACCACATCGAGGTCGCGAGCTTCATCGGGCTCGCAGCGGTCACGGGCGGGGAGATCACGATCGAGAGCGTCGCGCCGAAGGACCTGATCTCGATCCTGCCCGCCTTCGAGCGGCTCGGGATCGCCGTGGAAGCAGCCGACACCTCGGTCCGCGTGCCGTCGAACCAATCGCTTGTGATCCAGGACGACCTGGGCGGCCAGATCCCGAAGCTCGAGGACGGGCCGTGGCCTGCGTTCCCGGCCGACCTGACGTCGATCGCGCTGGCGGTCGCAACGCAGGCTCAGGGGACGATTCTGATCTTCGAGAAGATGTTCGAGAACCGGCTCTTCTTCGTCGACAAGCTCGTCTCGATGGGCGCCCGGATCATCCTCTGCGACCCGCATCGCGCGATCGTCAACGGGCCCTCGCGTCTCTACGGCCAGCGCATGGCCAGCCCGGACATCCGAGCCGGCATGGCGCTGCTGATCGCGAGCCTCTGCGCCGACGGGGTCTCGACGATCGGGAACGTGAGCGAGATCGACCGTGGCTACGAGCGGATCGACGAGCGCCTCCGGGCTCTGGGCGCGTCGATCGAGCGCATCTAGGCGCCACGAATGGCCGAAACACAGGCAGGAGGACGGGTCGAGCTCGCCGTCGATGGCGCGGCGAACGTGACGACGGGATTGCCCGTTCTCGACCACCTCGTTGGCGAGCTCGCGAAGACGGCCGGCCTGCGGATCGCGCTCGAGGTCGCGCCCGGGACCGCAGGTGAGGAGGTTGCCGCTGCCGGCCGGACGCTCGGCGTCGGTCTCGCCGAGCTGTTGCGCGCAAACGCCGCGTGGGGCCGGGGCTGGGCGTCGCTCCCGGCGGAGGAGGCGCTCGCAAGTGCGGCGCTCGAGATCTCAGAGCAGCCGCTCGTCGTCTCGAATGTCGATTTCTCGAGCCAGCGCGTCGGCGGGCTCGCGAGCGATGTCCTCGCACGGTTTCTGAACGAGCTCGCGGCGGGGGCGGGCCTGAACGTGCACATTCGCGTGCTCGAGGGACGGGACCCGGAACATGTGCTGGCGGCAATCTTCAAGGCGCTTGGCGCTGCAATCGGGCAGGCGTGCCGCCCACGACACGGAGGAGTGAACGAATGAGCAAGCAGGTTGTCCGCACCGAGAGCGCACCGGCGCCGTTTCAGGGAGCCCCGTACTCGCAGGCAATCAAGGCGAACGGCTTCGTGTTCGTCTCGGGCCAGCTCGCGCTCGTGCCGGGCGAGAAGGAGCTCGTTCCCGGGGGCATCACCGAGCAGACCGAGCAAGTGTTGAAGAACCTCGGCGCGATCCTCGACGCGGCGGGCTCGTCGCTCCACCAGCTCGTGAAGACCAGCGTGTTCCTGCAGGACCTCGGCGACTTCGCGGCGATGAACGAGGTCTATGCCCGCCACGTCGGCGACACACCCCCGGCACGGTCGACGTTCGAGGTGTCGAAGCTCCCGTCGGGCGCGCTCGTCGAGATCGAGGCGATCGCACTCGCAGGCTAGGACGATCTGCCGCGACAATGGCGGCGTGGTGAAGCAGCTCGAGCAGTACGTGGCCGCGCTCGGCCTCGACGCCTATCTGGTGGGCGGTGCGGTGCGCGACGACCTGCTCGGCATCGATTCGAAAGACGCCGACTTCCTCGTTCCGGCGATCGACACGGAACGGCTGCGCGCGGCTCTCGAGCCGCACGGACGCGTGGAGGATCTCGTCGTCGCCGGCCGCGCCGTCGGGCTGCGGCTCTACGCACGCGACAAGGAGATCCGGGCGCTTGCCCCGGCAGGCATTGAGTTTGCGCCACCTCGCCGCGAACGCTCAACAGGGCCCGGGCGGCACGATTTCGAGATCGTCGTCGACCCCGATGCCTCCGTGGAACACGACCTCGGCAGGCGCGACTTCACCGTGAACGCGATGGCGCGCCGTCTGGCAGACGGGCTGCTCGTCGACCCGTTCGGAGGCCGGGCGGATCTCGAAGGTCGCGTGCTGAGGACCGTCTCGGAGCTCAGCTTTGCGGAGGACCCGCTGCGGATCGTGCGCGGCCTCCGGTTCGTCTCGCAGCTCGACCTCGATCCTGACGACAGGACGCTTCAGCAGATGCAGGAGGAGGCAGGCTCGGTCAGTCTCGTCTCCGCGGAGCGAATCGGCGGTGGGCTCGGCGCCGACGGGATGGGGGAGCTTTCGCGACTGCTGCTCGGCGCGCAGCCGAGGAAGGCGCTTCGACTCGCGCGGGACACAGGGGTGCTGGTCGCGATCGTGCCGGAGTTCGGCCCGTCGATCGGGTTCGACTCGCACTCGAAGGACCACAGCATGACCGTCGATGAGCACATCTTCGCCGTCGTCCAGGCGGCCGCCGACGCCGGAGCTCCGCTTCGGGTCCGGCTTGCCACGCTGTTTCACGACATCGGGAAGTGGAAGGGGGGCGTAGACCACGGCGCGGATGCTGCCGAGCTCGCAGACGAGGCGCTCAAGCGCCTGCGCTACCCCAACGAGCTTCGGGAGCGGGTCGTGGCGATTGTCCGTTTTCATCCGTTCCTGCTCGGCGCGGGCGACGCGCTCGAGGCGCGGCAGCTGCTCGCGCGGCACGGCGCAGGCCTCACCTTCGACCTGCTCGACCACTGGGACGCGGATCTCCGCGGCAGAGACCAGACAGATGCCGTGCGAGAGAAGCTCGCGCGCGTGAGCGCATTTCGTGGGGTCGTCGAAGCGGAGCTGACCAGCCCTCATCGCCTGGCCGACCTGGTGGTCGATGGCAGCGATCTGATCGCGCTCGGTTATACGCCCGGTCCTGAGCTCGGCGCTGCGCTGAAGGTGCTGCTCGATTCGGTCGTAGCTGACCCGAGCCTCAACACGCGCGCGACGTTGCTCGAACGAGCCGAGGAATTGCGCGCGTCGTGATCCGCTGGGAAGCACCGGGCCCCTACGTGGTCGCATTCACGACGAGAACGGGCGGCGTGAGCGACGGCCCGTTCGCCTCACTGAACCTCGGAGGCCGCGCCGACGATCCCGACCGCATCGCCGAGAACCGGCGGCTCGTCTGCGAGTCCCTCGGGCTTGATGCGTCGCGGCTCGCCGTGAACCGCCAGGAGCACTCGGCGACGAGCCGCAAGGCGCAGCCGGGAGTCCAGGGCACATACGGAGATGCCCTCTGGACCGACGAGCCGGGCCTGCCGATGCTCGCGCTGAGCGCCGACTGCCTGCCGATCGCGGTGGCGACGACGGCAGGCCGGCCGGCGCTGGCAGTCATCCACGCCGGCTGGCGCGGGCTGTCCGCGGGTGTCGTCGAAGCAGCGGTGCAGGCAATCGGCGCAGGCCCGAAGGCGGCAGCGATTGGCCCCGCGGTCGGCCCGTGTTGTTACGAGGTCGGCCCCGAGGTCTCCGAGCTCTTCGACGCCGATCTCACCGAGGGCCGGATGTTGAACCTCTGGGCAGCAGCCGAGCGAGCCCTCAAGCGCGCTGGCGTCGAGCGGGTGGAACGTCTCGGACTCTGCACGAGCTGCAACCCCGATCTGTTCTTCTCACACCGGCGGGATGGGGCCACCCGTGGCGTCCAAGGAGTGATCGGTGCTCTCACCGCTTGAGATCGCGGCGAACTACGCGCGCGTGCAGTCCGAGGCCGGGCCGGGCGTGACCGTCGTCGCCGCCACGAAGTACGCGACGCTCGCCGAGATGGCCGTGCTCGCCGAGGCGGGGATCGCGATCGTCGGCGAGAACCGCGTCCAGGATCTGGAGGCGAAGCACGCCGAATACGGAGATGTCTTCCGCTGGCACTTCATCGGCAGGCTCCAGTCGAACAAGGTGAAGGTCGTGAACCGGATCTGCGAGCTCGTGCACTCCATCGACTCGCACTCGGCGGCTGGCCGGCTCGAAGTGCCTGCGCTCGTGCAGGTCAACCTCGCCGGCGAAGACTCGAAGGGCGGCATCTCGCCGGAGGAAGTTGCCGACTACCTCCGCTACGGCGTCGCCGGCCTCTCGACGATGCCGCCGGCTGCGTCACACCCCGAGGATTCGCGCGAGTGGTTCCACCGGCTGCGCGAGCTCGCCGAGTCCCATGGTCTGCGCGAGCTCTCGATGGGAACGAGCCAGGACTACCGCGTCGCAGCCGAGGAAGGCGCGACCTACATCCGCGTCGGAAGCGTGTTGTTCGACGGTACGGCCGCAGGGCGTTAACATCTCTCCCAGATGGCGTTAGGGGATCTTTGGAATCGGACGCTCGTCTACTTCGGCATCGCCGAGGAGGACGACGAGTTCTACGACGATGAAGACGGCTATACGGCCGAGGAGACGCTCGAGCAGAGCTATCGCGACCGGCCGAACGTTCGCCGCCTCACACCCCGGCGCCGCGCTCAAGAGTTCGACGACTGGACCGAGTCGCAGGCCGACGAGCCCGCACCGTCGCGCGTGCCCGCAACCCGCAGCGCAGCCGCGCGGGCGGTTGGGCGCCCGCAGATCGAGGCGGTCCCGAACCC
>DASZPQ010000060.1:0-25474 GCA_035550275.1 Gaiellaceae bacterium
AGCGCTTTTGAGCAGGCACGGGCTTGGCCGCCGGAGCACTGGCCGGTTCGGCCGCGCCCGCGACCGTGACGGCGCAGAGTGCCAGCGCCAGCCCGAGCCAGGTGAGCGGCGGCCCGAACCCGCGCGCCAACCTTGACGCCCATCCGCCCAGATCACGCTGCAGGAGTGAATCTCCCCACGTCATGCACCAAGGTGCTCATTCCCTCTCGCCGCAGGTCCGAGCCGTCCGGCATGTACGCCCCCAATCCTTGCCGAACCCGGATTGCAGCAGACAAATATAAAGACGAGATGAGAACGACCCAGGCGCCGCACGAGCGACCCGCGAGGGCTTCTACGACGACGACGGTGCGGTAGATTCGCTCCGTGGAGCGGATCACCGAGGTCTGGCGGCAACTGTTCTCGTGCGACGCTCCCGGCAAGATCATCTGCGTCGGGGTCAACTACCGCGACCACGCCACGGAAGCCTCGCAGGCCTTACCGGCGACTCCACTTCTGTTCGGAAAGTTCGCGAACACCCTGGTCGGGCCCGGTGAGGCGATCGTGCTGCCCGCGGAGTCGACTCACGTGGACGCCGAGTCCGAGCTTGTCGCCGTGATCGGGACGCGCGCGTCGCGGGTCGGGCGCGATCAGGCGCTCGACCACGTCTTTGGCTACACCGCCGCGAACGACATCAGCGCGCGTGACGTGCAGTTCGCGGACGGGCAGTGGTTTCGCGGCAAGGGCTTCGACACGTTCTGCCCGCTCCTGCCCGAGATCGTCCCGGCAGACGAGCTCGACCCATCCGATCTCCGGATCGTGCAGCGACTGAACGGCGAGCTGCTCCAGGATGCGCGGACGAGCCAGCTCGTCTTCGACGTCCCGGCGCTCGTGTCGTACATCTCGCACTCGATCACGCTCGAGCCGGGAGACGTCGTCCTGACCGGGACGCCGTCCGGCACGGGGTTCTTCCGCGAGCCGAAGGTCGCGCTCCAACCCGGCGACGTCGTCGAGGTCGAGATCGAAGGGATCGGGATTCTCTCTAACCCGGTCGCGGCCGAGACGTCATGAGCGGCCGCTTCGAGGGCCGGACCGTGGTCGTCACCGGCGCGGCATCCGGGATCGGCCGCGAGGCGGCAAGCCAGTTCCTCAGCGAGGGCGCAACGGTGATCGGCGGCGATCGCGAGCCGGGCGTCCCCGACGGCGCAATCGCCGTTCAGCTCGACGTCACCGATCCCGATGCTGTCGAGCAGCTCGTGGCCACGGCGCTCGAGGCAACCGGCCAGCTCGACGTGATGTGCAACATCGCGGGAATCGGCTCGACGGCCGACGTGCTCGCCTGCACGCCCGAGGAATGGGACCGGGTGTTCGCAGTGAACACCAAAGGCGTCTTCCTGGGCACCAAGTACGCCCTGCCGCCGATGCTCGAGCGCGGTCGCGGCGTGATCGTGAACATGGCGTCGGTCGGGGCGCTCGTCGGCCTGAGAGATCGTGCCGCCTACTGCGCGAGCAAGGGCGCGGTGCTGGCCTTCACGAAGCAGGTCGCGATGCAGTACGCGGCGCAGGGCGTCCGCTGTGTCGCGCTGTGCCCGGGCACCGTCGACACCGAGTGGGTCGGCCGCCTGCTCGCCGAAGCGCCAGACCCGGAGCAGCGCCGAACGGAGCTGATCGCCAGGCAGCCGCTCGGCCGGCTCGGCAATCCGGTCGAGATCGCGAAGGCGGTGCTGTACGTCGCTTCGGACGACGCGTCGTTCATGACCGGCAGTGAGCTCGTGATCGACGGCGGGATCACGGCGGCCTAGCGCCGGTGGGGCTCGCCAACGACGATCTCGTCGCGAGCCCGCGCCGAGCCGGCGCCCGCGCCCATCTCCGCGCGATGGGGCTCGATGAGGCCGACTGGAGCAAGCCACTCGTCGGGATCGCAACGACCTGGACGGGGACGATGCCCTGCAATCTCGGCCAGCGGGCCCTCGCTGCGCGGGTTGCGGCAGGCGTGCGAGCCGCAGGCGGAACGCCGCTCGAGTTCAACACGATTGCGATCTCGGACAATCTCACGCAGGGCACGCCCGGGATGCGGGCCTCGCTCGTCAGCCGTGAGGTGATCGCGGACTCCGTCGAGCTGGTCGGCCTCAGCCAGCCGTTCGACGGGATCGTCTGCCTGGGCGGCTGCGACAAGACGGTGCCCGGGCTCGCGATGGCCCTCCTGCGGCTCGACGTCCCAGGGCTCATCCTCTACTCGGGCGCGATGGCATCCGGGTCGCACCACGGCGAGCCGGTGACGATCCAGGACGTCTGGGAAGGAGTCGGCGCTCACGAGAGTGGGTTGATCGACGACGACGAGCTCGCCGGGCTCGAACGCGACGCCTGCCCCGGGCACGGCGCGTGTACCGGCCATTTCACGGCGAACACGATGGCGGTGGCGATCGACTTCCTCGGCCTCGGCCCGATCGGCCTCGGCAGCGTCCCCGCCATGGATCCGGACAAAGGAGCCGCGGCTGAAGCAGCCGGTGCGCTGATTCTCGACGTGATCGCGCGTGACCTGCGGCCGTCGGCGCTCGTCACCCGCGAGTCACTGGAGAACGCGATCGTCGGGGTCACAGGCACCGGAGGCTCGACAAACGGCGTGCTCCACCTGCTCGCGATCGCGAACGAGGCCGGCATCCGGCTGACCCTCGACGACTTCGACCGTCTCTCGGCGTCGACACCGGTTGTCACGAACCTCACGCCTGGCGGCCGCTATGTCGCCGCCGACCTGCATCGCGCCGGAGGGAGCGCTGCTGTGATCAAGCAGCTGCTCCCCCACCTCCACGGCGACGCTCCGACCGTCGACGGCAAGACGCTTGCCCAACACGCGGCCGGCGCCGCTGATCCGGACGGCGAGGTGATCGCGGCCGAGGCGACCCCGTTCAAGCCAGGCGGTGCGCTGCGCGTGCTCCATGGCAACCTCGCTCCCGAAGGCGCGGTCGTGAAGCTGTCGGGACGCGAGCAGCCGACGCACCGTGGCCCGGCGCGGGTGTTCGACTCGGAGGAGACCTGCAAGGCGGCGATCTACGACGGAGCAGTCGCGCCTGGCGACGTCGTCGTGGTCCGCAACGAAGGGCCGGCAGGCGCTCCTGGCATGCCCGAGATGCTCTCGATCACCTCGGCAATCGTCGGCCGAGGGCTCGGCGAATCGGTTGTGCTCGTCACCGACGGCCGCTTCAGCGGAGCGACCCGGGGGCTGATGGTCGGCCACGTCTCGCCGGAGGCTGCCCGCGGCGGCCCAATCGGACTTGTCCAGAATGGCGACGTGATCGCGATCGACGTGGAGGCGCGCACGCTCGAGCTCGAGGTCGGCGAGGACGAGCTCGCGACTCGTCGCAGCGCCTGGATCTCGCCCGAGCCGCGTGTGAGCCGTGGCGTGCTCGCGAGGTACGCGCGCGTCGTCTCGTCTGCCTCGAAGGGAGCGGTGGTCGAATGAGCAGCGGACGGCTCGCAGGAAAGGTCGCGCTGATCACCGGCGCCGGACGTGGGATCGGCCGGACGCTCGCGGCCGGGTTCGCGGCGGAAGGAGCCGTCGTCCATCTCGTCGACCTGGAGGAGCCCTTCGACACGCTCGCCGGGCTGCCTGAAGCCGCCCGCGGGCTTGCGCTGCAGTGCGATGTCTCGGATGTCGCGCAGATCCACGCGGCGTTCGCGCAGCTCGACCGGCTCGACGTGCTCGTGAACTGCGCCGGCGTCACGGGCTGGCTCGACGCGGCGAATCCAACGGAAGAGACCTGGGACCGCGTGATCGACACAAACCTGAAGGGCACGTTCTTCTGCTCAGCCGAGGCTTCGCGCCTGATGCGCACCGCCGGCGGCGGATCGATCGTGAGCGTCTCGTCCGTGCTCGGCTCGCGCGGCATGCCGAACTCCGCCGCCTATGCGGCGAGCAAGGGCGGAATCAACGCCCTCACGACCCAGCTCGCGATCGAGTTCGCGCCGCACCGGATTCGCGTCAACGCCTTCGCTCCGGGCGCGACGAACGTCGAGCGGAACCTCAGCGACGATCCGGCCTATCTCGAATCGTGGGCCCCCGTGATCCCGCTCGGCCGGGTCGCAGAGCCAGAGGAGATGATCGGTCCCGCGGTGTTCCTGGCCTCCGACGACTCATCGCACGTGACCGGCCAGGTCCTCTACGTCGATGGCGGCTGGACGTCCACCGGAACCTTTCCGGGGACCTACATCGATCGAACAAGAGGTGGCGCAGACGCCTCGAGCTGAGCGTCGATTCGGTCGCTGCCGTTTCGTCGAGCGACGGCATGGGTACAGCGCTCTCATCGATTCAAGGGGGCGTACTGATGGAATTCAACTCACTTTCCGATGTGCTGGTCGAAGAGCTCGCCGACCTGTACAGCGCCGAGCAGCAGCTTGTCGAAGCGTTGCCGAAGATGGCGTTGGCGTCGCATTCATACGAGCTACGCGAGGCATTCGAGTCGCACCTCGAGGAGACGAAGGGCCACGTGCAACGGCTCGAGGAAGCCTTCGGCGAGCTCGGGTTCAAGGCTGTTCCCGAGCAGACCTGCAAGGCCATGCGAGGCCTCGTCCAGGAGGCCGGCGACACGATGAAGGCCACCGGCGACCCGGTCGCGATCGACGCGGCCCTGATCGGAGCCGCTCAACGCGTCGAGCACTACGAGATCGCCGGTTACGGAACGGCCCGGGCACTCGCGGGAGAGCTCGGTTACAACTCGACAGCGTCGCTGCTCGAGCAGACGCTCGACGAGGAAGGCAGGGCGGACAAGCTCCTCACGAAGCTGGCAGCCGGCGGAATGCTCAGCAGCGGCATCAACCGCATGGC
Organism: Gaiellaceae bacterium; assembly: GCA_035550275.1. Classification (GTDB taxonomy): domain Bacteria; phylum Actinomycetota; class Thermoleophilia; order Gaiellales; family Gaiellaceae; genus PALSA-600. The sequence goes on from DASZPQ010000060.1 coordinate 4,799, forward strand.
AGCCGATCGCTCCGACCCCGATGAGGCCGACGTCGCCGGCTCGGTCCAGGCCTAGTCATGGGAGGCCATGTCATGACCGTCACGCGGTTTGCGCGGCGGCATCCAAGAGCATCGAAGAGCGCTGCGCTCTTCGCAGCGCGTCACTGGCGCGGTGTCCGCGACGTCGCAGGTGTCAGTCAGAAGGCGATGCAGCAGAGCCGGGCCGTCGTGGGCGGCGTGACCGAGCCCAAGCTCCGGCACGAGGTTCGCTCGGCCTTCGCCGAGCTTTCCGCCGCGGTCGACCGCGGCCGCCGGGTCGGGATCGAGAACGCACTCACCGACAAGAAGGTCACGAGCCACCTGACGCGAGCCGGTGATCACGCCTCGGGGGTCTGGAACGGCCTCGCCACCGCCTGGGAGAAGCCCGCGAAGAAGCGGCGGCGACGTCTGCTCGGTCTCGGTGTTCTCGGCGCGGTGCTGCTCGGCGGCCTCTGGCGTGCCGTGTGGCCGCGCAGTGCCGCGTAGCGCCGCAGCATCCATCGAAGACGCCGGCATGACGCAAAGCGATCGTTCGAAGAGCAGCCTGTTCGATCGCTTTGCCGAAGTCGCGTCGGAGTTCGCGAGTCACGCGGTGTTCTTCATCGCGTGTCTCGCGCTGGTCGTCATCTGGGCCCCGAGCTACTTCGTCTTTCGGAACCTCAATACGTGGCAGCTCGTGATCAACACGGCGACCACCATCGTCACGTTCCTCCTCGTCGCGCTGCTGCAGAACTCGCAGCGGCGCAGCGAAGAGGCGATCCACCAGAAGCTCGACGCGATCGCCGATGGCCTTGCCGACCTCATGGAGCACGTGTCGGAAGAAGACGAGGAGCTCCGCGACGACATGGCTGACCTACGACGGAGTGTCGGTGTCGAGCATCCGTAGCGGATCTGACAGCTGCCGCGATCCGCTGTTCAACGACCCGTTTTCGAGGGCCTCTTCGAGTTGCACGACGACCTCGCCGGCATCCTGCAGGTCGGCCCAGAGGCGAATCCGCTCCTTCAGGCGGGGCACATCCGTCGTCGTGTGCACGAAGACGACGTACGCACCGTCGACCCGGATCGGATAACTGACGCGATCAGGCGTATTGAGGAACGACGAGAGCGCCACCGCCGTGAAGGCATCTTGCACTGTGATCCTGATCTCCGAAATCGTGCGCTCCCGAAAAAGAAGTTCTCGGCGCGGGGTCTAGGCGCAGGACAGTGAGATGACGTTTCCAGAACGTACTCACGCGAGCTTCGAATTTCAAGCCCGGAGTGGTTAACGCCGCGTTGCAGTGAAAGATGCCCGTCACGGAGCCATTGCTTGCAGCGAGCGTCGACGTTTGAGCCACCGCGCGTTGCGGGAAAAGAGGGTCTTCGACACCGAACGAGGTGAGGTGGACAATGGCAACGAGCAAGCAGACCGCAGCAGCGAGGAAGAACATCAAGAAGGCGCAGGCCGCTGCCGGCCGTGAGAAGACACTGGCCCACTTGCCGCGCGCGACGAGAGAGGATCTCGGCCGGCAGGGCGCGAAAGCACGGGCCCGCCATGGTGCGGCCGGGCACGCGCTCGAAGACCGCAATCGTTCTCAGCTCTACGAGCTCGCAAAGGAACGCAAGATTCCGGGCCGGTCGCGCATGGGCAAGTGGGACCTGATCGAGGCGCTCCGAGCGCGATAACCGCCCGGCGCAGGACCGCGGGGAGAACGACATACGCGCGCCGGAGGGCGCACCTACGATGCAGCGCGCATGAAAGCCCTCGTGCTCGCGATCTTCCTCCTTGTCGTCGTCTCGGCGCCTGATGCCTTTGCCGCAGACGGCAGCTTCGTTTCCAGCGACGCCACCCTGAACGCCGTCTGGCAGGACTCGGTCAAGACCGCGACCGACATGGTCGTGCCCGGGCCGTTGACAAAGGACGCGATGGGACGGCCCTGCGCGATCGATCTGCCCAAGGTGATCATCGACGGCGTCGTCCGCGACCGTTGCCCGTACGTCGGCGACGAAGCAGTCGAGGGCCGGACGCTCCTGATCTCGACACCGGCGGACGTCCCGGCGCTTCGAGCGATGATTCTCTGGTTCGCGAAGGCGCAGCACAAGGACGGCGCGATCCCGGACAGCCCGCTCTTCGGTGCCAGCAAGGTGCTCTTCGACTACAACGCGTTCTGGGTCGAGGATCTCTACAACTACGTGCTCTACACCGGCGACCTCGCGCTTGCCCGCACGACCTGGCCGGCGCTTGTCGGGTTGATGGATCGCTGGTATCCGGCGCAGATGGGCACGGGTGGGCTGCTCGTGAACCGCCTCGGCGACTACGACTACGCCTACATCCACAGGCCCGGGACGACAGTCGCCTACTACAACGCCGGCTACGTCCGTGCGCTCCGGATGGCGTCGAGCATCGCGGGCTGGCTCGGCAAGACAGCAAGCGCTCAGGCATGGAAGCGACGGATCCCGACGATCGCAGCGAAGTTCTCCGCCGCCTTCTGGGATCCGAGCGCCGGCGCGTTCAGGGACACCACCACGGGATCGGTCGACCACCCGCAAGACGGCAACGTCTTCGCGATCCTCGCCGGGCTCGCGACGAAGCAGCAGTCGCTCGCAGCTCTGAACGAGCTCGAGACGAAGGACATGTACGCCTGGGGCAACTCGATCGTCGACAACGACACCTGGGACACGCCCAGCTGGGGCTCGGATGCGAAAGAGCGGGTCTACCCCTTCATCTCGTATTTCGAGCTGCTGGCGCGTTTCGGGCTCGGCCTCGACACGTCGGCTGTCGACCTGATCCGGCGCGAATGGGGCTACATGGCCGCGCACGGCCCGAAGACGACGATGTGGGAGACGATCGGGCCCTACGGCGGAGGCCCGGTCGACCGGCACCCGTCGTACGACTCGGGCTGGTCGAGCGGCGCCGCGCCTGCGCTGACCGAGTACGTGTTGGGAGTCGCGCCCGAAGCGCCCGGATTCTCCCGCGTCCGCATCGCTCCTCATCCGGCCGATATCGCCTGGGCGAAGGGAGACGTGCCGACGCCGCACGGAGTCGTTCACGTCTACTGGCGCTACGGCGCCGAGGGCGATTTCGTCGAGACCGTGAGGACACCGGTGCCGGGCACGATCACCGTCCCCTTCGGCGGGCTCGCGACGGTCGACGGCAAGAAGACCGCTTCACGATCCGGCCAGCCGACGACCGCCCGTTTCGGAGCCGGGACCCATACGTTGATCGTCCGGTTCTGAGCCAGGTAGCGGCAGGGGAACCCGGGTACAATGGCGAACATGCTCCTGCCGTCGATGATGGACGACCCGCTCAGTACCGATGCCGAGCCTGCCTCGCATCCGTCGAACACGCACCCGCGAAATCGCGGCGGTCGTTCCACATCCACGCCCGCAGCCCGCTGAGCTTCACGCAGCCGGGCTCTCCTGGATCCATCTCACCGGAGCAGGGCCGATTGTGGCTGGAGAGCTCGCGACCCGGTTCGGCTGGCATGAGCTCGACGTCGAGGACATTCTCTCGAAGCGCCAGCGGCCGAAGATCGACGATTACGCCGACGAGGGCTACCTCTTCGTCGTCTTGCACTTTCCGGTCTATGACCGCGCTGTCCAGCGGCTGAACGCCGCCGAGCTCGACGCGTTCATCGGCCCCGACTATCTGGTCACGCTGCCGAACGTCGAGCTGCTCCCTCTGACGCGGCTCTTCCGGCGCTGCGAGGAAGACGAGGGCTTCCGCGAGCAGCTGTTCGCGAAAGGCTCCGGGCGCGTGCTCTACGAGGCGCTCGACGACCTCTTCGACTACTGCTTCCCGATCCTGGACAAGATCGGCCACAAGCTCGACGCGCTGGAAGACCATGTCTTCGAAGGCAAGTCGAACGAGGTTGTCCGGGACATCTCGAACGTCAAGCAGGAGATCATCAGCTACCGCAAGATCGTGAAGCCTGAGCGCTCGACGCTGCGCCTGCTCGAGCGCCACACCGAGCGCTTTCTCGAAGAGGAGGACCTCGACCACTACTTCGACGACATCGTCGACGCAGCGGAGCGGATCTGGGACATCCTCGACAACTACAAGGAAGTGATCGAGGCGCTCGAGAGCACGAACGAATCGGTGATCTCGCACCGCCAGAACGACGTGCTGCGGGTCCTCACGGTCTTCTCGGTCGTGCTGCTCCCGCTGACGTTGATCACGGGCTTCTTCGGTATGAACGTTCGCTTCCCAGGCTTCGATACGGCCTGGGCATTCTGGTCGATCTTCGGGCTGATGGCCGTATCGTTTGCCGGGATGTTCGCGTTCTTCCGTCACAAGCGCTGGCTCTGACTGCCGCTCCCCACCCGCCGGTGGTGAGATAATGGCGCGGTTGAGACGCTTCTCGGTGAGTGACGGAGCGGTCGTCATCGCGGTGCTGGCACTGATCGCAGCTGCCTCACAGACCCCGGTGATCGCGCGCTATGGCTGGTCACATCTGAACGAGCACGTGCCGTCCACGACCGACCGCGAGCTCGCAGCGGTGGTCTACAGCCAGGCGCCGAACTCGACGTTCCTGGACGCAGCGCGGATCATTCCCCGCAACGCGCTCTATTCGGTCGTCGTCGGCGAGGACCCGCCGAACCCGGCCGGATTCGATGTCGCAATCCCCGGCATGTTCCAGTACTGGCTGCTTCCTCGCCGCTTCACGAAGAACATCCACAAGGCGCAGTGGGTGATCTCGTGGCACCACTCGTCCGAGACGCTCGGGATCCGTTATTCGGAAGAGCTTCCGATCGGCCTCGACGTGAACGTCCTGAAGGTGATCCCGTGACGCATGCCTATCTCGGGCTGGCGGCGTTCGACGTGGCTGCGACCGCGCTTGGCTACGCGATTCTCTACGGCCTCGGGGTCGTTCGCACCCGTCTCGCGGCCTTGCGCTCGGTTGCGTTCGCGTTTTTGACCGGGCTCGTGACGTTCGGAGTCGGCCTCACGACCGTGCTCTCGCTCGACATCGGGCTCAACTGGGTCACGATCGCGGTCTTCTCGATCGTCGTGGTTGGCGTGTCGCTCGGGATCCGGAGACGTTTCCCGGCAATCGCAGCTGCGCCGATCGCCGATCAGCGCGCCAACCCGTTGACTCGGCTCCTCGTGGTCGGAGGCATCGCCGTTCTCGTTCTGGCGCTCGCGTCCGCCTTCGTCGCCGCGTTCAACGCGAATGCGGACTCGAGTTACGACCTCTGGATCAACTGGATCGTGAAGGGAAAGGCGATCTACTACTTCCATCACCTCTCGACCGGTCTCAGCGGGGTGACGCGATACGCGCATTTCAACTACCCGCTCTTCGTCCCCACCCTGATCGCAACCGAGTTCCACTGGATGGGCGGCGACCATCCAGTGCTGCTCCCGCTCCAGCAGAGCATCATCCTGATCGCGTTCTTCGCGGCCGTCGCATCGCTGCTCGCGAGGCATGTCCCGCGATTCGTGATCTATCCGTGGCTCGCGATGCTGATCGTCGCTCCGGGGTTCTGGCTCCGCGCGATCTACGTGCTCCCCGATCTGACGATGGCCTATTTCGTCGCGCTCGCCGCGATCGCCGGGATTCTCTGGATCGAAGAGCAACGGACTGCATGGCTGATCCTCGCGACACTCTTCATCGCCGCCGCAACCTTGACGAAGAACGAGGGTCTCTCGCTCGGTGGTCTGCTCGCCCTTGCTCTGGCCGCCGCTGCGATCGCGATGCACGGCCGGCGGGGGCTTCAGTCGCTCGTGCTGTTCATCGGAGTTGCGGCGATCGAGCCGTGGCACCTCTGGCTGACGAGCCACGGCCGGTCGACCGCGACGGCCGAGTACGACTGGCACGAAGCCTTCCACCCCCACTACCTCTCGGAGAAGTTCTGGCGCTTCAAGTACGCGCTCCTGAGCATGGAGCGCTGGATCTTCGCCGGCGACGTCTGGCTGCTCGTGCCGCCGCTCGTCCTCGCGGCACTCGTGATCGTCGCAGTCAGCCGCCCGGCGCTCGCGCTCGCGGTGGCCGGCTGGCTCGTGGCGGCGTTCTTTGGGATCGGGTTCGTCTTCTGGATCGGCCGGCCGGATGTCGGCTGGTACGTCGGCTATGCCGCGTTTCGGATCATGACGACCCTGCCGATCATCGCGTGCACCGCAATCCCGCTCCTGCTCGGAATCGCGATCAGCCAGCAACGGGCCCGGAAACGCGAAAGCGCCCCTTGAGGAGCGCTTTCGGCTGTCAGCAGACGCCCGGAGAGGCGGCGGTGACGGAGTGAGTTAGGGGCCCGAGACCGCTGCGATGGTGAGCGTGCTCGTGTAGCTGCCGGCGTAGCTGTTGCCGGGGATCGAGACGTTGATCGAGGGAGTGATCGTGAAGCGTCCCATGCCGGTGCTCGCCGCGGCGTTGAAGACCTTGACCGCCGCCGGTGCAGTCGCAGCCGCCGGAACCGTCAGCGGATAGCTGATCGAGTTCGACGCGTTCGAGCACGAGCCGCCTGCCGTGCACACGGCGGCGACCGACGCGATCGACGATGCCGACGTTCCGAGCGTCTGGGTGCCGTTCGTGAAGGTGGTCGAGGTCATGGTCAGGTTCCAACCTGCCCCGGTGCCGCGGAGGTCGTTCATGGTCAGAGGCAACGTGTAGTTGACCGACTGATCCGACCCGTCGAGCGTATCCGTGACGCTCGCCGTCGTGCCGTGGCTCAGAGAAAGCGCACCGGCACCGGTCACCGTTGCGGTCGCAGTGACGGTGCCGGCGACGGCAACTGCCGCGACGACCATCGCCGCCACACCAAGTCCAACCAAAACCAAGATTCGCTGCCTGATCACGAGAGCTCCTTGAATCGAGGGGGGGAATGCCTGCTGACGCCAGGGACTATCGACCCCACCGGTAGGCAACCAAGGGCCCGAACGGTATGCAGCGCGTTGGTGAAAAACGTCAGCCGGACTGGCCGTCTGCGAAGCCGCACTCCAGGCAGACGAAGCGGATGCCGCCCCGTTTGCCGGTCACGATCCCCATCGTGACGCCGCAGGCCGGACAGATCGGCGGACGGTCGTCTGGCTCCGGGGTGGTCTTCTTCATCAGCTCAGGGTAACCCGGCCGGGCTAAGGTTTCGGTGCGGCGCGTTCGCGCCGGAAACGATCCAGGCAGGAGCAAAGACTTGAAGAAGCGCGTTGCACTGGCAATCGTCGCTTACGTTGCGGCGACCGCTCCAAACGCGCTCGCCGCAGCGAAGCCGTTCTCGGTCGTCGCCGTGCGGACCTCGAGCACGGTGACGGCGAAGCAGTCGTCCTTCACGGAGAAGCTCCTGATCGGCAAGAAGAACGTCGGGAAGGACGCCGTCAAGTGCAAGGCCTCCGGCGGCAAGACGACCTGCGCCGGGGTGTTCACCTTCACCGCGGGCGGCACGATCACGATCAACGGCGCCCTCGTCGCGCAGGGAAACAACGTCACCTTCAAGATCGCCGGCGGCACGGGCCCCTACGCCGGTGCAGCCGGGACTTTGAAGCTGGCGGGGATCTCGAGCACCCAGACGAAGATCACCTTCGAGCTCGGCTGACCCTGAGCCCACACGAGCCGTAGAGCCTCGAGCGACGCTACGACCCGGCGAGACGCGGCTACGTCCCGAAATCCGGCGTCGCCGTGTTTGCGCGGCTGCGCCAGGCGGAATAGCTCCTGTCAGCAATGGCACAAAGCGCCCCAGGGCAGCTCGCTCGGGTCCGGAAGGCCTCACGAACCGGGCTGCCACGCCGGTTTTTGGCCCGTCTCGGCCTCGTCTCGGCCTGCGCCGGAGTCGCAATCCTGCTCTGGGCCGGCACCGTCTGGATCTGGCAGGACCCGTTCACCGCGCTCTACACGACCTATGAGCAGCACCGGCTCGCCGGCCAATACGCGGGTCGCGCAGCCACGTTCAACGTTCCCACACATGGCGCAACCGACACGGCCCGGCTTGCGGCAATCGCGGCCGCAGCGCGCCGTTACCGGCTCGAGTCACATCCCGGCGAGGCGATGGGCACGATCGATGTGTCGCGCCTCGGGCTTCACCACATGGTGCTCGTCGACGGGACCGACGAGTCCTCGCTCGAAAAGGGCCCTGGGATCTACCGAGGCGACTATCTGCCCGGCGAGCACGAGCTCGTCTACATCGCCGGGCACCGGACGACCTTCCTCGCACCCTTCGCACAGATCAACGAGCTGCGCCCCGGTGACCGGATCGCGATCGCGATGCCGTACGGCCGGTTCGTCTATCAGGTCACGGGCTCCCGGATCGTGGCCGCGACCGATCTCGCGGTGCTGCAGACCAAGCAGCACGACGAGCTCGTGCTGCAGGCCTGCCATCCTCGCTTCTTCGCAACCCACCGCTATCTCGCCTACGCAAAGCTCGTCGAGGTGGCCCCGACCGGCGCGCGGCCGATCACGGGGCCCATTCTGAGCCAGGCGTAGAGCAGTTTCGTCACACCTGTTCAGGTTCTGTAAGAGCCGTTTGCACCGGTTGTCACGGGGGTAACGCCTGACCACGCACAAAAGACAAGAGTGGCGCTCGAAGAGAATGGGCCATGTTGACCCAGTCGCAGCTCCCTCCTCCCACGCCTCTCCCAACCGGTAGCGCAGGTCCCGCATCTCCCCACTGCGAGGCTGAGAAAGGAGAACACCATGTTCGCACGATTGCTCGCCACATTCGGAGCGGTCGCCCTCGCACTCTCGTTAGCGGGGATCGTCAGCGCAGACACAGGCAACGTTGCCACGAATTCGATCGGCAGCGTTCAGGCCAGCGCTCTGTCAACCGCTCCAGCCGTCTCGTCCGCGACGCCCGACAGCACCGTCTCATCGGCCCTGCCGACGTCGATCGCGAGCGACAACGGGAACACATCTGACGGCTCGGCCGGCTCGGCGCAGCTCGGCGGCGGGAATACCGCCACCAACTCGATCGGAAGCGGTCAGCTGGCCACGACGAACACCGCGCCCTCCTTGGTCGCCACTGTTCTCGGGCACAAGACGAACGCGTCTGGCACGGGCACGGCCGGCAACCCGTCCAACTCGGTCTCGAAGGGCTTGGTGACCCTCCAGCCGGGTAACCCGAGCGTCGCGGGCACCGCCAGCACCGACACGCACGTGGTCAACAAGTCGACCGTGAAGGCGGCTGTGAAGGGCGCACGGACCTCAGTGCATTCGGTCGCCGTCCCGAAGGTCACCACGGGGCCCGGCAGGAGCGGAGCCGGAGATGTCAGCGCGTCGGCAACGCCGCAGGTGACGCAACACGTCTCCACGAATCTCCGCTCGGCCACGGTACGGCCGGCAGTTGCCGTGACGCCGAACATTCAGGCCGGCGTCGGCCAGACTGCTCAGACGCAGTCCGGCGGAACGGTCGGGCTCGCCCAGAATCAGGGCGATACCGCGAGCCACTCCTTCGGGACCGTCCAGGGCGGCGCGCTCACGGCCTCCCCGATGTTCGCGTTCATGTCACCCTCCCGCGAGCTCGCTCTGATGCTGGGCGGGTCGAGTGGCGTCGACGGCGGCTCGCCGAACTCCGCGTCGGATTCGATCGGCACGGTCCAGATCGGGAGCGGCAATGAGACCGACCCGTCACTCGGCACCGTCCAGGTCGGCTCGCTGCACCTCGGCCCGACCGCCAACCTCTCGAGCCCGAACGGCAACACTGGGATCGGCGGCAGCACCGGGATCGCCGGCGGGAACAACACGGCGAACAACTCGAACGGCACCGTCCAGATCGGCGGGAACACCACGAATGGGTCGACCGGCTCGTTGCAGGTTGCTCCGGTGAGCGAGAACGAGCAGGGATCCTTCGGCAACACGCCGGCAGGAGGCGGCACGGTGTCCGCACCCGAGCAGATCGGCAGCGGCACCGTCCCCAATACCGCGACGCACTCCGTCGGGAGCGTTCAGGTGGGTGCCGGAAACACGTCCACCGGCTCGATCGGCACGCTGCAGTTCGGCGGCCGTTCTCCGTCGACGACGACTCCGCCAACGACGCCTCCTGGCGGAGAGACCACAGGGCCCACGACCGGCCCTGGCACGGATACCGGCGGAACGCCTGAGCCAGGCGCCCCCGCCGCAGGAACGCCCGGCAGCGGTACCCCGGCAGCAGCCGCGGCTACCGGCGCGGCACCGCGTGTGCCGCTCTCGGGCGCACAATCGGCGACAGCTGCCGCTCCAGCCAAGACAGCTGCCGCCAGCACGGCCGCCTCGCCCTCGCGATCGGGAGCGAGCAGGGCGTCATCGGCGGCAAACGCCGGATCGCCGAGCACGCCGTCGGCAGCGGCTCCGTCGTCCGGGACAAGCGTCCTCGGCCAGACGCTGCCCTTCACCGGCTTCGCCCTCGCGCTCGCCTGCATGATCGGCCTCGGGCTCCTCGGAGTCGGCACGGCCGTCCGCAAGCTCGTCGCGGCGAACTGAGTGGGAACACCTCTGGTGGGGCGGGAGCGATCCCGTCCCACCAGAGCGGCTTTCCTAGACCAGCGCGCTCCCGAAGTAGTCGTCTTTCCCGTTCAGGCCGGGAGGGCAGAAGAAGTAGCCGCCGCCGACCGGGCTGATGTAGTCGACGAGCGGCTCGTCGATCAGCCGCGTCTGCGTGGCGACGAACTGCCGCTGGATGTCCTGCTGATAGCAGGTGAAGAGGAGGCCCTGATCGAGATTGCCGTTGCTGTCGAGGCCGCGGTCGTAGTTGTAGCCGCGACGCAGAATGCGGTTCTCGGCCGTCGCGGGCGTCCGCGGGTTCGCGAGCCGGATGTGGGCATCGAGCGGGATCACCGCGCCCTGCGGGTCGGCCTTGTAATCGGGGATCGAGAACTCGTCGTTGGCGTCGAGCGGAGCGCCGCTTGCCCGCCGGCGGCCGATCATCGTCTCTTGCTCGTCGAGCGAGACGCGATCCCAGAACTCGACCAGCATCCGGATGATTCGCGCCACCTGGTAGGTGCCGCCGGCTGTCCACGACGGCTCCGGCGAGCCGGCCTTGACCCAGACGAGATCGTCCATCTCCGTCGGGTCGGCCGTCCCGGGGTTCGCGATTCCGTCCTTGAACCCAAGCAGGTTCCGCGGCGTCCCGGAAGGGCGAGGCGGGCTCTGGAACCCATCCAGCCGCCAGCGCGGGATCACGGCGCCCCGTGTGTGCTTCGTCAGGTCGCGCAGCGCGTGCAGCGCGATGTCGGAGCTGTTCGCGCAGATCTGGATGCTCAGGTCTCCCCCGCACTGCGCCGGGTCGAGGTTGTCGTTCGGGAAGCTCTCCATCTGCGTGAGCCGTGCGGGCCGCGCCTTGGCGAGACCGAAGCGCTCGTCGAACAGCGAGCTCCCCATTCCGAACACGAACGCAACCTGCTGTGAGGGCAGCTCTGGTCCGAGCACGCCGTTGTCATCCGTCGGGGAAGCCGGCCCGAGGTTCGTTGGCAGGCCGCCCTGATAGAGCAGTCGCATCCGCTGCGTCACCGTGCGCAGCAGGTCCTTCAGCTCGGCCTTGGACTCGGTGAGCACGTCGAAGGACGCAAACGCCGTCGCCTGCGTCGGCTCACTCAGAATCGCGGCCTGATGGGCGCCTTCGAAGGATTGGAGCTGCGCCTGGATCGCGGGCGTCTTCGTCGCTCCGTCGGGAAGCGCCGAGGCTCGCGCAGCCACGGCTCCGAGGCCGCTCGAGGCAGCAAGGGCGCCGACTCCGGCACTCGCTCCGAGGCCGAGGAAGCCTCGACGAGAGAGGCCGCCTACCGGGCACCGCTGCTCGTCGTCGCGTTCGTTCTGGTCAGTCATCGTTGCCTCCGGTGGGAGCGGGCTGCAGCTGGTCAGGGATCAGGTCGAGTTGCTCCAGCAGCCCACTCAGCGCCCCATCGAGTCGTTCCCGCTGATCGATTGTCAGCGACTGCAACGGTACCCAACGCCCGTCCGGGCGCTTGTACGACTCGAGCATCCGCCCGAGCCGGCCGAGCTGGGCGGTCGTGCTCGCCAGGAGCTCGGGATTCGCGTTGTTCAGCACCGAGTGCAGCGCCGTCAGCGCGAGCCCCGTTCCTTTCACATTCGACCAGGCGGTTGCGAGGTTCGTGTTGCTCCCCTCGTCGGTCTCACCCGTGAACTCGAACTGCAGGGTGTTCTCGAGGATCTCGTGCGCCCGCAGCGTCAGGTCGCCGCTCGGGATCGCCAGCTTCGGAAACTGCTTCAGCAGGCCGTGTACCGACGCATCGAGACGCTCCGCGACCGGGTCGAGGGTGGCGGCCGCCTGGCCATGCCACAGCCCATATTCGAGCCGGAGGAAGCCCTGGAACTTCGGATCGTGCACCCCGCCGGCAAGGCCGAGCGGCCGTCCGTTGATCAGGTCGTTGAACGGCCCGAACGTGTCGTAGGCAACTCCGAGCTTCGCATAGTCGAGATGCGCCGGCAACCAGAGCGTTCGCGCTTCGGCGAGCTTGCCGGCGTGAACGGCAGTGGCCAGCCGATCGGTGTCGGCGACAAGGCGCCTCAGGACCGGCAGAAGCGAAGCCCGGTAATCGAGCATCGCGAAATCGATCTGCTGCGGATCGACCGGTTTGTACGGATGCGCGTCGGCGACCGGCGGCCCCGTTACCTCCCGGCTCGGCGAGACGAGGGTGTAGCCCGACTTGGTCTGGCAGAGGAACGAGTACTCGCCAGGCGGAAGCACGACATCGAGGGGCACCTCGGTCGACGGTGCGAGCGCTTCGATCTGGCCGTAGATCGACGACTGGTCGGCCCCGACGAGCGCCACGCTGTAGATCGTCTTCGGCGTCGTGTTCTGAACGGTGAACACCGTCCGGCCCGAGTGCGGCGCAACCCAGTCGAACCCACAGCCGCTGTCGGAAACCACGATCCGCGTGGAATGTCCCCCGCCGCCCGTGAGCAGCGCGACGAGGATCGCGCCGGCGACGATCAACGCGCAGACCCCGAGCGACGCAGCCGCACCGCGTCTACTCACAAGCCCTCAGGTCTCCGTCGCACGCCATGTAAGGTGCACCTTACAGCAATGCTGTAAGGGTCGCCTTACAAGCTTCGGAACGTCCGGAACACGGCGGCCTGATTCAGGATGACTGCGCGCGCGAGGCCTGCCGCGAGCTCAACCGCTTCTGCAGCCGTCCAACCCGAGGGCAGCGGCATCGCCCCGGCTACCCGCCTGCCGGCGCGTAGACAGACTGGCCTGTCTTCGTGAGGGTCGCCTGCGCAGCGGCCAGCCGCGCCAGCGGGACGCGGAACGGCGAGCAGCTGACGTAGTCCAGCCCGAGCTCTTCGCAGAACGCGATCGAATGCGGCTCGCCGCCGTGCTCGCCGCAGATGCCGAGCTTCAGCCCCGGCTTCGCCTCGCGGCCGCGCTCGACAGCGATCCGCATCAGGTCGCCGACGCCGTCGGTGTCGAGCACTTCGAATGGGTTGTGCTCGAGCACGCCGTCCGCGAGGTAGCGAGGGAGAAACTTCGACTCGACGTCGTCGCGGGAGAATCCAAGCGTCATCTGCGTCAGATCGTTCGTGCCGAACGAGAAGAAATCGGCCTGCTCGGCGATCTCCTTCGCCCGGAGCGCCGCGCGCGGCACCTCGATCATCGTTCCGACCAGATGTGCTGTGTCTGGAGCCTCCTCTGCCCAGACCGACTCGGTCAGCTCTCTCAGCCGCCGCAGCTCCTCCCGGAACCCGACGAGTGGGTGCATCACCTCGACGAGCGGCGCGACCCCGGTTCGCTCCGAGACGACGCGGGCTGCGCGCGCGATCGCGCGAACCTGCATCTCGTAGATCTCCGGGAACATGATCCCGAGGCGGCAACCGCGCATGCCGAGCATCGGGTTGGACTCACGGAGCGCCTGAATCCTCGACCGAAGCCGCTCGTCGGTCGCGTCTGCCTCGTCGGGAAGGAACTCATGCAGCGGTGGGTCGAGCAGCCGAATCGTCACCGGGAGTCCTGCCATCGCCTCGAAGATCCCCTCGAAGTCGGCCTGCTGGAACGGCATCAGCCGGTCGAGCGCCTGTCGCCGCTCCGGCTCGGTGTCGGCCAGGATCATCTCCTGCACGACCGGCAGCCGGTCCTGCCCGAAGAACATGTGCTCGGTCCTGCAGAGCCCGATCCCCTGCGCCCCGAAGTCGCGGGCGCGGGCGGCATCTTCCGGCGTGTCGGCGTTCGCACGGACCTGCAGGCGACGGATCCCGTCGGCCCAGCCGAGGACGGTCTCGAGATCCTCGTTCAGCTGAGGAGGCACGAGCGGCACTTCACCGATAAACACGCGGCCGGTGCTGCCGTCGATCGTGATCACGTCGCCCTGACCGAGCACCTGCCCGCCCAGGCGCGCGGTCTTTGCGCCGGCGTCGATCTCCATTCCCTCGCATCCGGCCACGCATGGCTTGCCCATGCCTCTCGCGACGACCGCGGCGTGAGAGGTCATTCCGCCGTGCACGGTGACGATCCCCTCGGCGGCGATCATCCCGTGGATGTCATCGGGCGTCGTCTCGAACCGGACAAGGATCACAGGCCCGTTCTTCGCCTGCTCGACGGCGGCGTCCGCGTCGAAGACGATGCCGCCGCTCGCCGCTCCAGGCGAGGCGTTCAGGCCTTGCGTCGCTGCCTCGCGCTCGAGCCGGGGATCGATCGTCGGATGGAGCAGCTGATCGAGCGAACGAGGCTCGATTCGTGCGACCGCCTCGTGTTGCGAGATCAGGCCCTCTTCGACCATCGCAACCGCTGCCTTCAGCGCAGCCGCGGCCGTGCGCTTGGCCGCTCGGGTCTGAAGCAGGTAGAGCTCGTCGTCCTCGACGGTGAACTCGATGTCCTGCATGTCACGGTAGTGAGCCTCGAGCGCGGCCATCGTCTCGAGCAAGAGCGTGAACGCGTCGGGCATCGCGGTCTCCATCGCCTCGAGCGGCTGCGGCGTCCGGATTCCGGCGACGACGTCCTCGCCCTGCGCGTTCGAGAGGAACTCGCCGTAGATCCCCTGCTCACCGGTCGACGGATTGCGCGTGAATGCAACACCTGTCCCGGAGTGATCGCCCTTGTTCCCGAACACCATCTGGACGACGTTGACCGCGGTCCCGATCGTCTCGGGGATTCCGTTCAACTGACGGTAGACCTGCGCTCTCGGGTTTCCCCAGCTCTTGAACACGGCTGCGACCGCGCAGAGCAATTGCGTCCGCGCCTCTGCCGGAAAGTCGCTCCCGGTCTCTTCGGCGTAGATCTGCTTGAACGTCGCGGCCAGCTCGCGGAGATCCTCGGCGCCGAGCTCGGTGTCCTCTTGCACCCCGCGGGCGGCCTTCAACTCCGTCAACGCCGTCTCGAACCGATGCCCGTCGATGCCCGCGACGACATCGCCGTACATCTGAACCAACCGGCGATAGGAATCGAAGGCGAACCGCGGGTTGCCGGTTCGGGCGCTCAGGCCTTCGACCGCTGCGTCGTTCAGCCCCAGGTTGAGAATCGTGTCCATCATCCCGGGCATCGAGACGGCGGCGCCGGACCGGACCGAGACGAGCAGGGGATCGCTTGACGATCCGAACTGCTTTCCGGTCTTCGCCTCGAGCCGCGCGACGTGCTCGTCGAGTTGCGCGTCGAGGTCGTCTGGCAGGGACCGCGTGAGCGTAAATGCGCGGCACACGTCGGTCGTGATCGTGAACCCGGCGGGGACGCGCACGCCGAGCTGGGTCATCTCGGCCAGCCCGATCCCCTTGCCACCCAGAAGCTCACGACCACCTTCACAAGGCTCTTCGAAGTCGTAGATGTATTTCATCTCGCAGCTCCTTCGGGGGTGAAATGTCGACCTATAGACCTATCCGTACGTTGTTAGAGGAAGTAATCGCTGATGTACTTCTCGCCCTGATCGCAAAGAGCAGTGACCACGTGCTCGAGCTCGGGATGGGCTTGCCGGTACTGGCGAGCGGCAATGAGATGTGCTCCTGAGCTCGGGCCGACAAAGAGGCCGTGCTCGCGGGCAAGGCGCCGCATCTCGGCGATCGCATCCTCGCTCTTGACGGAGATCACGTCGTCGATCAGCTCGCGGTGGCGCTCGATGATCTGTGGGACGAACCCATCCGAGATGCCCTCCAGCTGATGCTTGCCGATCTCGCCGCAGAGCAGGGTGCACGACTCGTCCGGCTCGACCGCCACGATCTGCGCAGCCGGGTTCACTGCGCGAAACGCGCGCCCAACGCCGATCAGCGTGCCTCCCGTCCCGACGCCGGCGACCAGGGCGTCCGGCACCACGCCGGCGGGCAGCTGGCCGAGGATCTCGGGCCCGAGCCAGCTCTGGTTCTCGTCGACGTTCCACTCGGAGTCGAACTGCTGGGGAGCGAAATAGCCAGGGCGCTCGCCGTACTCGCGAGCCTGCTCGAGCGCCTCGTTGACGTGGAACTCGCCGACCGTCACGACCTCGGCGCCGAAGGCGCGCGAGATCGCCGCCCGTTCGCGGCTCATCCCGGCCGGCATAAACACGAGCATCCGGTAGCCCTTCGCCGCGGCGACCATGCTCATGGCATTGCCGGTGTTGCCGCTGCTCGCCTCCACGATCGTGTCGCCGGGCCGGAGCAGACCCTCCTGCTCGGCGCGCTCGATCATGTACGCGGCGATTCTGGCCTTGATCGATCCCGACGGGTTCAGGTACTCGAGCTTGACCCAGATGCCGTCGACCTGGATCAGCGGCGTGTTGCCGATCCTTTCGAGCACCGTGCCCCGCCAGCGGCGCGCCCGGTCGTCAGCCGTGATCGCAACGGGTGCTGCGGTCTGGCTGGGGATCCGTACTGACTCCATGACAACCTGAAGTCTCCTCCTCCGAATCAACAATCACAAGTGATTGTTTCTTCATTAATACGTTAATGTCACTACATGTTAAATGTCGCCAGGCTGCGACTCCTCCGCGAGCTCGCAGTGACGGGATCGATGGCCGCCGCCGCCGAGTCGCTCTCGTTCACTCCATCCGCGATCTCGCAGCAGATCGCCGCGCTCGAACGAGAGACGGACGTGACGCTGATCGAGAAGCACGGACGCGGCGTTCGCCTGACCGATGCCGCCCGGACGCTCGTCGAGCACACGGAACTGATCCTCAACGAGATCGCGCGCGCCGAGGCCGACCTCGACGCCGTCAAGCATTTCCAGCTTGGGTCACTCACGATCGGCGCGTTCCCGAGCTCGGGGACGCACCTCGTCCCGACGGCCATCCGGAGCTTCGCTGATCGCTATCCGGGCGTCCGGATCCAACTCACCGAGCTCGAGCCGGAGCAGAGCCTGCCACTCCTGCAGAGCGGTGAGCTCGATCTCGCACTGGCGTCCGAGTACGACCTGGTTCCCCTCAGCTCGAAGAACTACGAGCAGGAGACCCTCCTCCACGATCCGATGCTCGTCGTTCACTCAGATGCGTGGCCAGAGCAGCACGGGGCGGTCGATCTCGCCGACCTGCAGGGTGAGCGCTGGATCGCCCCGGCGCCCGGCACCGCTATTCACGAGTTCACGCTCCGAGCCTGCCAGGGCTCTGGCTTCCAGCCCGACATCACGTCGACGTGGACCGACTTCCAGGTCGTCCAGAGCCTCGCCGCGCAGGGGTTCGGCGTCGCGTTCGTCCCCCACCTGGCGCTCGACCCTCCGCGGGCCGGGATCGTCGCCCGCCCGACGTCGACGCCGCTGAACCGTCGGATCTTCGCAGCCTGGCGCACCGGCACGACCCGGGCTCCGCTGATCGCAGCCATCGTCGAGCAGTTCCGAATCGCCGCGCAGACGCTTACCTAACCGCCTCCTCGGTGAGCCGTCGACGCTTGCCGAACGCCCAGAGCGAGCGCGCGGGTAGCGTGCTGGCATGGAGAAGACGCTGCTCGGACAGGGGCTCGAGGTCTCTGCGCTCGGACTCGGATGCATGGGAATGTCGGCCTTTTACGGCACGACAGACGAACAGGAGTCCACCGCCGCGATTCGGCTCGCGCTCGATCTCGGGGTCACCTTCCTGGACACCGCGGACATGTACGGCGCGTCGTTTGGCGAGAACGAAGAGCTGGTCGGGCGCGCGATCGCGGGTCGCCGCGACGAGGTTGTGCTCTCGACGAAGTTCGGCAACGCGCTGAACACCGACGGGTCGTTCCGGATCGACGGCAATCCCGACTACGTGCGAGCAGCAGCCGATGCTTCGCTTTCACGCTTGGGCGTCGACACCATCGACCTGTACTTCCAGCACCGCGTCGACAAGGACACACCGATCGAAGAGACGGTCGGGGCGATGGCCGAGCTCGTGACCGCAGGGAAGGTCCTGCACCTCGGCCTCTCCGAGGCATCGGCGGAGACGATCCGGCGCGCCCATGCCGTCCACCCGATCACCGCGCTCCAGTCCGAGTACTCACTCTGGACAAGAGATCCCGAGGGGGAGATCCTCGACACCTGCCGTGAGCTCGGGATTGGATTCGTCGCCTACAGCCCACTCGGCCGTGGCTTTCTCGCTGGACGATTCGGCTCTGCCGGCGACCTCGACGATGGAGACTCGCGCAAGGGAAACCCGCGTTTTGCGAGCGAGAACATCGACCGCAACCGGCGGCTTGCGGACCGGATCAAGGAGCTCGCCGCTGCGAAGAACGTCACACCCGGCCAGTACGCACTCGCCTGGCTCCTCGCGCGCGGCGTCGTCCCGATCCCGGGAACGAAGAGACGGAAATACGTCGAGGAGAACGCGGCGGCGGCGCAGGTCGAGCTGACGGCCGCAGAGCTTGCCCTCCTCGACGCGGAATTCCCGCCCGGCGCCGCCGCGGGCACTCGGGAGTCCGATATGTCGTCCGTGAACCGCTAGCGGCTCATTCGGCGATCGGCACCTGAGCACGACTGCTCCGCGCGACGAAGATGGCGACGGCGATCACGACCCCGCCGAGCGCCTGAAGCAGGCCGAGGCCCTCGGAGAGCAGGACGACTGCGAACACCGCGCCGAGAAACGGCTCCAGATTGATGTAGAGAGCCGCGTGACTCGGCCCGACGCGCCTGATCGCAACGAACCAGATGATGTTCCCGAACACGTATGCGACGACGCTGTAGACGAAGGCGAGCCATGCGAGCGGGCCGATCGCCGACCAGTGCTCACTCCCGAGCTTGGGCGCAGCGATCGCGAAGAGGGGAATCGAGCCAAGCAGCGTCACCGTCGCGTTCAGCCGGTAGGACGAGTAGCGACGCATGAGCGGCGCGGCGAGAACCGAGTAGACGGCCCAGGTGACGGCAGTCGCAAGCGCCAGCAGCAGGCCGGGCAAGCTGCCCGAGACGCCGCCACCGCCGGCGATGAGAAGCCCCACGCCGGCCAGGGAGAGACCTGCACCGAGCCAGCTCCGCATACCGAGCCGTTCATTGCCCGAGAAGTGCGCGATCAGAGCCACCAGCACGGGGGCAGTCCCGAAGAGCAGCGCGACCGCAGCCGCACTGGCGAAATGCAGCGCATACGCGAACGAAAACTGGTTCAGCGTGATGCCGATCAACGCCGCGGCGGCGAGCGCGCCGAGATCTCGACGCGAGATCCGGAGACTGCCTTCTCGCGCCAGCGTGAAGCCCCCGAGCATCAAGCCCGCCAATGCATACCGCGGAGCCGCGAACATGATCGGCGAGAACCCGTGCGTGATCCCGTATTTCACGCTCGTGAAGTTCAACGCCCAGACAGCCACCGTTCCCAGTAGCAGCGCCTCCGTCGAACTGCGTCGCGGGGCAAGACGAGCCCAGAAACCGATCTTCGCCGCCGGGCTCAGCGGTCGGCTGCCGAAGCCATTTCAATCATCGCTTCGGCGCCACGGCGCAAATGCGCGCGCGTGATTTCCTCAACCGTCTCCGCGTCACGCCGGCGCACCGCCTCGAAGAGCGGTACGTGCTCGGCGTGCGTCATCAGCAGCGTCTCTTTGGGTGAGAGATACGCGTATTGATACGGCCGGGTCTTCATCATCAACGCCAGGATGATGTCGCAGAGCTGCGTCATTCCTGACGTCGCGTACAAGGTCATGTGGAACTCGTCGTTCAGCTTCATCCACTCTGCGGGAGAATCGAGAGCGTTGCCCATCTCCTCCAGCACGATTCCCATGTTCTCGGTTGCAGGGTCGTCGACGTGTCGCATCCCGATCCGCGCTCCGAGGCCTTCGAGCTCGACCCGGATGTCGTAGGTCTCGACGATTTCGTCGCGGGTCAGCTTGGTCACGGTGGCTCCCTTGCCCGGAACGATCCGAACCAGACCATTGCCCTCGAGGAGCTTCAACGCCTCTCGGACCGGCCCTCTGCTGACTCCGTAGGTCGCCGCGAGCCCAGGCTCGCTCAGCTTCGTCCCGGGCGGCAGGTTGCCGGTGACGATCTCGTCGGTCAGGTGCTCGACGACGATCTGGTGCAACGTCCGATACTTGTCGCGGGGGCTGCTCGCACCGGCAGCCGGGGCCCTGAGGTCGCGACTCGTGCTCACTCGTCTGACCCGGCGCCGCCGCTGACGACCGAAATTGACAGTGGTGCGTGCCGGCCTGCAAACGGGCTCACTCGCTCATACGCCCTGGCGGCTCGAAGCACGGTCGCCTCGGCGTGTGGCCGGCCCACGACTTGAAGAGCGACCGGGCGATCGTCCTCTGTAAGGCCGCATGGCAATGTCACAGCCGGCTGGCCCGTGACGTTGAAGAGCGCTGTGTAGAGCGTGCTCATGTTCACCGGATGGTCGGCCGCTTCCGCAGCGCTCGCGATCTCGGCCGGGCTCGGATACGCGGCAGTCGGCACCGTGGGCAACAGAAGCACGTCGACATTCTGCATCGTCCGTGC
>DASZPQ010000061.1:0-12628 GCA_035550275.1 Gaiellaceae bacterium
ACATCGTCGAATAGGCGATCACGCGCTTGATGTCCGTCTGGACGAGCGCGATCAGGCCAGCCATCACGAGCGTCGCGGCGCCGATCCCGGCGGCGATGTTCTCGATGGCTTTCGCGTCCTCGAAGAGCGGGTGGCAGCGGACGATCAGGTAGACGCCGGCGGTGACCATCGTCGCCGCGTGGATGAGCGCGCTGACCGGGGTCGGGCCCTCCATCGCGTCGGGGAGCCAGGTGTGCAGCGGGATCTGCGCTGACTTTGCGACCGCCCCGCCGAGGAGCCCGAGCGCGATCAGCGTCGCGATCGTGCCGCCGGTCGGTGCGAGCTTGAAGACGGTTCCGTAGTCGAGCGCGCCCGTGTGCTGGATCAGCAGGAAGAGCGCGAGCGCCATCGTGGCATCGCCGAACGCGTTCATGATGAAGGCCTTCTTCGCGGCGGCGGCCGCCTCGGGGCGATCCTGGTAGTAGCCGATCAGCAGGTAGCTCGAGAGCCCGACCATGCCCCAGCCCGCGAGCAGCAGGAGCAGCGTGCCGCTCTGCACCAGCAGCAGCATCGAGAAGACGAACAGCGACATGTAGGCGAAGAAGCGGCGCTCCTCGTCCTCGCCGTCCATGTAGCCGACCGAGTAGGCGACGATCAGCGAGCCGACGCCGGTGACGATCAGCATCATCATTACGCTGAGCGGATCGCTCAGGAGCGTGAGGCCGAAGTGGTACGTGCCGGCCGAGAGCCACGTCCAGGACGTCGTCTGCTGGGAGCGGCTGAAGGCACCCTCGCCGTGCAGCTTCACGAAGACGACGATTGCGGCAGCGAAGGCGCCCATCGTCGTCGCGGTCGAAAGGTAGGCGGCAAGCCGCCGCGAGATGCGCTGGTCGGCAGCCGTGATCGCGACGGCAGCGCCGAGCGGCAGTAGGAGGCAGACCCAGGCAGCGGTGTTGAGCGTGCTCATCCGCGCAGCGTCCGCAGCTTGTCGACGTCGAGCTCGATGTTGCGGCGGCCCATCGCCACGATCAGGCCCAGCCCGATCACGACCTCGGACGCCGCGACCGCCATCACGGCGAGTGCGAAGACCTGGCCGTCCTCGTGACCCCACTGGCGCGAAAAGGCGATCAGGGCCAGGTTGGCGCCGTTCAGCATGATCTCGACCGAGAGCAAGATGATCAGCGGGCTCCGGCGCAGGAAGACGCCCAGCGAGCCGACGACGAAGAGCATCCCGGCCAGCACGATGTACCAGCCGACGTGCGGACCGTTCACGTGTGCTTCCCCATCGCCGGGTTGTCCGTCATGTGCGCGTGCGAACCGAGCACGACGCCGCCGACCGCCGCGATCAGGAGCACGATCGAGGTGACCTCGAACGCGAGCAGATGATCGGTGAGGAAGAGCTTGCCGATCGACTCGGGTGAGCCGAACGCGCGCGTGATCTGGTGCGGATGCTTGAACGCGCCGTGTGTCTTCTCGCTGATCGCAAAGACGATCTCGACCAGGATCGCGCCGGCTGCGAGCGCCGTCACGGCGGGCTCACCCGCCCACGAAGGCTGGTCGGTGCGATCGCCGAGGTAGGCGATCACGAAGAGGAACATCACCATTACGGCGCCGCCGTAGACGAGCACCTGCGCCGCGGCGACGAACTCGCCGCCGAGCAGCAGGTAGAGCACGGCGAGCGACGCGAGGTTCCCGATCAGCGCCAGTGCCGAGAAGAAGGGGTTGCGGAAGCTGACGACGGCGATCGCGCTCGCGAGACAGGCAAATGCCGCCGCGAACCAGACGACCCAGACGATGAAGTTGGCCATCAGCTATTCGACTTGTAGTAGGGGATCGGGGTGTCGTAGAGATCGCGATTCGCGACCGGAACCTTCTTCACCGGCGCCGCGAGCAGCATCGACTTGTCGTAGATCAGGTCGTCGCGGTTGTGCTCGGCGATCTCGAAGTCGTTGCCGAGCGTGATCGCGTCGAACGGGCACGCAAGCTCGCAGTAGCCGCAGAAGATGCAGCGCGACATGTTGATCTCGTAGATGCGCGCGTACCGCTCGCCAGCCGAGACGCGGTTCTCGGCGGTGTTCTCGGCCGCGACGACCCGGATGCAGTCAGCGGGGCACGCGGCGGCGCAGAGCGAGCAGCCGACGCACTTCTCCAATCCGTTCTCATGGAGGTGGAGGCGGTGTCGTCCCCGGAAGCGCGGATAGATCGGCCGCTTGTACTCCGGGTACTGCTGCGTGATCGGCTTCTTGAAGACCTGCTTCAAGGTGACGCCGAAGCCCTTGAACGTGTTCGGGAGCAGTGCGCTCATGGCCGGGTCCTCAACCAGTTCGTGAGAGCGGCCTCTTCCCGCCGCAGCCGGGCTTCTTCCGGCGTGAGCCGGTGAGCTCGTCGCGGCGGCAGCACGAAGAGCTGGCCGTTCGTGGACGAGAAACGGGTTTCTCCGCGCCCCAGAGCTTGCTTCAAGCTGGCGCCGAGCCCCTTGAAGGTGGTTGGTAGCAAGGTGCTCACTTGATCAGCACCACTAGGAATGCCGTCACGAGCGCGTTCACCGTCGCCGCGGGAAGGAGGATCTTCCAGCCGAAGCGCATCAGCTGGTCGTAGCGCAGGCGTGGCAGCGAGGCGCGCAGCCAGATGAAGACGAAGACGAAGATCCCGAGCTTCGCGACGAACCAGAGCGGGCCGACCCCGTCGAGGCTCTTCACGAATGGGAAGTGCCAGCCGTCGAAGAAGAGCGCCACCGCGAGCCCGGAGAGCACGATCATGTTGATGTACTCGGCCGTCTGGAAGAGGCCCCAGCGCATCCCCGAATACTCGGTGTGGTAGCCGGCGACGAGCTCGGTGTCGGCCTCGGGCAGGTCGAACGGGGGCCGCGATGTCTCGGCGATCGCACAGAGGAAGAAGATGCAGAAGCCGACGAACTGCGGGATGAAGAACCAGAGCGTCTGCTGCTGCTTCGCGACGATGTCGACGAGGTTCAGCGACTGTCCCATCAGGACGACGCCGAGCACCGAGAGCGCGAGCGAGACCTCGTAGGAGACGAGCTGGGCGCAGGTCCGCATCGAGCCGAGCATCGAGTACTTCGAGTCGGAAGCCCAGCCGCCGACGATGAAGCCATAGATCCCGATCGAGCCGAGCGCGAAGATCAGGATCAGCGAGATCGGCACGTTCACGAGCGAGCCTGCGACGTAGTAGCCGTCGATCATCCAGCCGCGCCCGAAGGGGATGACGCTGAACGCGAGGATCGCGGTCGCGCAGGAGAGCACCGGCGCGACGATGTACGGCGCGTCGTGCGCGCTCGCCGGGAAGAACGCTTCCTTCCGGACGAGCTTCACGAGGTCGGCGATCGGCTGCAGGAGGCCGAACGGGCCGGCGCGGTTCGGGCCGAAGCGGCGCTGCATCCGGCCGAGCAGCTTGCGCTCGAGCCACGTCGTGTAGGCGAAGGCGCCCATCACGAGGTTGACGATGATCAGGGCCTTGATCAACGAGACCCACCAGACTTCTGCCGGATGCATTACTTCTTCACCTCGACGAAGGAGTGCAGACCGGCCGCGTCACTGCCGGCGACGCGGACCGTCCCGGCGGCGAGCTCCTGGGTGATCTTGGCGCGCAGGGCGACGGTCGTGCCGTTCGAGCTGACGTGCACGTGGTCGCCGGCCGAGATCCCGCGCGAGCGTGCATCCGCGCGCGTGATCTCGATCTCGCCCTGCGGCGTCTGGAACTGAAGCTCGGGCGTGCGCTCGACAGCAGGGCCGGAAAAGAGCGGCCGGTACGTGAGGAGGCGCAGGCCGGTGCCTTCGGGCGCGTTGCCGTTCGCGGGCTTCGAGACCTTCGCGGTTGCCTCTGCGCGTGGCGGCAGCGGCGCCAGCTCGCCGACCTCGCCGTAGGAGATGCCTCCATAGAGGGCTGCCGAAACCGCTTCGAACACCGTCGAGGAGTAGGGAGAAAGCTCGACGCCGAAGCGCTCGGCGAGCTTCGAGATCCACGCGAGCTCGTCGGGGCAAGGCGCGATCACCGCGCGGCGCTGGCGCTGGAGCCGCCCTTCGAGGTTCACGGTCGTCCCGTCGCGCTCGAGGTAGCTCGTGCCCGGCAAGACCAAGTCACAGAGGCCGGCGAAGGAACCGCCGAACATCCCGATTCCGATCACGGTCTCGGCCTGCGCGGCGAGCGCCCTGACAGCAGGGTCGATTGCGGCTTCGTCGCCGGAGATGATCAGCAGCGCCGGCTCTCCATCGGCTCCCTCGCCGTCGGCGGCGACGCTCCAGGCGTCCGAGACGCCGCGGCCGTTCGGCGTGCGCGGCAGGTAGACCGCTGCGGCGGCCCCGAGCTCCTGAGCCTGCCAGGCGGCTGCATCCGCGTCGTCGGTGATCAGGACGCTGCCGGCGATCGGGGCAGACGGAAGCTCCATCAGGATCTTGGCGCCTTTCCGCCGGGCGGCCTTGATCCAGAGGTCGACAACCGGGGCGCGCTCGACGACGGGCTCCTCGCAGAGGATCACGACCGTGCTCGCGTCGCGGATCGAGGAGAGCGGGGCGCGGAAGGCGTCGAGCGCATCCGGAACGCCTTCCGGCAGGACTGCCGCATGCGCGCCGAGCCCGACGCGGAGCAGCTTCGCGAGCCCATACGCCTGCTCGACGGTCTCGGTGCCGGAGAGCGCAGTGACGATCGAGGAGCCGGCGGCGCGCAGCAGGCGCTCCGCTTCGTCGAGGCCCTCTTCCCACGAGATCGCCTCGAGGCTGCGCAATCCATCCGCCCGCATCGGATCGGTGATCCGGTCGTCCGCATTCAGGTGGCCGTAGGCGAAGCGCCCCTTGTCGCAGAGCCAGCCCTCGTCGACCTCGGGATGGTTGCGCGAGAGGACCCGCTTCACCTTCCCTTCGCGCGTGGTCGCGGAGATGTTGCAGCCGACCGGGCAGTGCCCACACACGGTCGGGACGTTCTGGATCTCCCACGGGCGCGCCTCGAAGCGGTACTGCGTCGAGGTGAGCGCGCCGACCGGGCAGAGCTCGATCACGTTGCCGGAGAACGTGCCGCGATAGGGCTCGTCCTCGAAGGTGGCGATCATCGAGAGCGAGCCGCGGTTGATCGCGACGAGCTCGCCGTCCTCCGCGACGCCCTCGGAGAAGCGGGTGCAGCGGTAACAGAGGATGCAGCGCTCGCGGTCGAGTGCGATCGTCGGCGAGATCGGGATCGGCTTCTCGAGGGTGCGCTTCTGGAAGTTCATCCGCGTGTTCCCAGGGCCGTAGCGGAAGGTCAGATCCTGGAGCGGGCACTCGCCGCCCTTGTCGCAGACCGGGCAGTCGAGCGGGTGGTTGACGAGGATGAACTCGAGTGTCGAGTTCTGCCCGTCGGCTGCCTTCTCGGAGCTGCGGGCGGTCTTCACGACCATCCCGTCGGTCGCCGTCATCGTGCACCCGGCCTGCAGCTTCGGCATCCCTTCGACCTCGACGAGGCACATGCGGCAGGCGCCGACTGGCGGCCCGAGACGCGGCTCGTAACAGAAGACGGGAATCTCGATCCCGGCCGCCTGAGCCGCCTCGACCAGCCCAGTCCCCTTCGGCACCTCGACGGTGCGCTCGTCGATCGTCAGCGTGACGTGCTCGGGACTGCTCATGCGAACACCGGCCGGAGTGCATGGGCGTGCTGTGCAACAGGAGCGAGGACACCTTCGAGCGGCGAGTCGCCGAACGGGCAGCCCCCGCCGTTGAGATGCGCGATGAACTCGTCGCGGAACTTCGCGACGTAGCTGGCGACGGCCATCGCGGCGGTGTCGCCGAGCGGGCAGAGGCACTTGCCGTTGATGCGGTCGCAGACGGACAGCAGCAGGTCGAGCTCGCTCTCGTCAGCCTCGCCAGCTTCGAGCTTGCGCAGGATCTGCGTCATCCAGCGCGTGCCCTCGCGGCACGGCGTGCACTTGCCGCACGACTCGTGCTCGTAGAACTCCGAGACGCGGATCCCGAGCTGCACCATGCAGACGCGCTCGTCGAGCGCGATCACGCCGGCCGAGCCCATCGCCGTGCCGAGCTTGCCGAGCGAGTCGAAGTCGTAGCCGACGTCGATTTCGTCGGCAGTCAAGACCACCGTCGACGAGCCGCCGGGGATCACCGCCTTCAGCTTGTGGCCACCCGGGATGCCGCCGCCCAGATCGGGCGCGTACAGAAGATCCTTCAGGGTCACGCCGGGCTCGATTTCATAGTTGCCGCCGTTTGCGACATGACCCGAGACGGAGACGAGCCGAGTCCCGCGCGAGTTCTCGACGCCGAGCTTGGCGTACTCGGCCGCGCCCATGGCGATGATCGGCGGCACGGTCGCCATCGTCTCGACGTTGTTCACGACCGTCGGCGAGGCGTAGACGCCCGAGATCGCCGGGAACGGCGGCTTCGAGCGCGGCTGGCCGCGCTTGCCCTCGAGCGACTCGATCAATGCTGTTTCCTCGCCGCAGATGTAGGCGCCCGCGCCGCGGTGGACGACGATCGTCACGTCGCCGCGAATCTCCGGACGATCCTTCAGCTCCTCGAGCGCCGCGACCAGGATCTCCCACGGCTCGAAGTACTCGCCGCGGATGTAGATGAAGACGCTCTTCGACTCGATCGCGTGCGCCGTGATCAGGCAGCCCTCGATGAAGCGGTGCGGAACCTCGGCCAGGATCTCGTGGTCCTTGAAGCTGCCGGGCTCGGACTCATCGGCGTTGATGACGAGGAAATGGGGGTTCGGATTCTGATCGAGCTTCGGCACGAAGCTCCACTTGCGGCCCGTCGAGAAGAATGCGCCGCCACGGCCGCGCAGCTCGGACGCGATCAGCTCGTCGATCACCGCAGCTGGTGCCATCCCGCGCGCCTTCGCGAGCGCCTGATAGCCGCCGACCGACTCGTAGTCGGCGAGCTTCGTGAGGTCTTTCGACCCCGAGTCCTTGAGGACGACCAAGGGCCTAGCCACGGAGCTCCTTCACGATCCCGGGAACGTCCTTGGCGGTCACGCCGCGGCGATAGCGCTGGTCGACCGAGACGATCGTTCCCCAGCCGCAGCCGCCGAGGCACTCGATCGTCGAGAGCGTCACCTTGCCGTCGGCGCTCGTCTCGCCGGCCGCGCAGCCGAGCTCCTGCTCGAAGGCCTCAACGACTCCCTGCGCGCCGTAGAGGGCGCACGAGACGTTCGTGCAGACGTCGACGTGGTGCTCACCGGTGGGATGAAGATTGAACATGTCGTAGAAGGACGCGACCGACTTGCAGAACGCCGGGGTCAGGTCGAGCGCGTCCGCGACCTCGCGGAACGCGGCCGGGGAGAGCCAGCCGTGCTCCTCCTGGGCGAGCTGCAGCGCCGGCAACACCGCCGAGCGCGAGCCCGGCGGATACACCGAGCGGATCTCCTGGATCTGCTCGTAGAGGCTCACCGGTCGACCTCGCCCATCACGGAGTCGAGCGAGCCGACGATCGCGATCATGTCCGCGATGTAGGCGTTGCTCATGCAGGTTGCGGTCGCCTCGAGCGCGACAAAGGACGGCGCACGAAACTTGACGCGCCAGGGCTTCGGTCCGCCGTCCGAGACGACGTAACAGCCGAGCTCGCCACGCGGCGACTCGATCGTCGTGTAGACCTCGCCCTCGGGCACGCGATAGCCCTCGGTGACGATCTTGAAGTGGTGGATCAACGACTCCATCGAGGTGTGCAGCTCCTCGCGGGGCGGCAGCACCACCTTTCGATCATCAGCTATCCACGGTGCCCCTTCGAGCTGCTCGAGCGCGTCGATGCACTGCGAGATGATCTTGACCGACTCGCGCATCTCCTCCATGTGGACGCGGTACCGCGCGTAGACGTCGCCCTCGTAGTAGACGGGCACGTCGAAATCCACCTTGTCGTAGGAGAGGTATGGAGCGACCTTGCGCAGGTCCCAGTTGCCACCGGAGGCGCGCAGCACGGGGCCCGACTGCCCGAGCGCGATCGCATCGTCCAGAGAAAGCAGGCCGATGCCCTGCGTGCGCTCGAGCCAGATCTTGTTCCGGTCGAGCATGTCGTAGTAGTCGTCGATCGCCTTCGGCATCCACTCGCAGAAGCGCCGCGCGTCGGGGTAGAAGCCGCTCGGGATGTCCTCTGCGAGCCCGCCCGCCTGGAAGTAGCGCGTGTGCATCCGCGCGCCGGTGACCATCTCGGACATGTCCAGGATCTGCTCGCGCTCGCGGAACGCGTACCAGAACATCGAGATCGCGCCGAGCTCCAGAGCCGAGGTTCCAAGCCAGATCAGGTGCGAATGGAGCCGGTTCAGCTCGCAGAGGAGCGTCCGCATCCAGGACGCCTTCTCGGGAATCTCGAGCGCGAGCAGCTTCTCGATCGCGAGCACGAAGACGAGCTCGTTGTTCTGGAAGGAGACGTAGTCGATCCGCTCGGGATACGTGATCGCCTTCCACCACGTCTTCTGCTCCATCGTCTTCTCGAAGCCGGTGTGCAGATAGCCGACGACCGCCGCGAGCCCGACGACGTCCTCGCCGTAGAGGTCGACGATCAGGCGCAGCACGCCATGGGTCGAAGGGTGATTCGGCCCGAAGTTGACCGTCAGCACGTCGCCGGTGTCGAGGACCTCCTGCGGCACGTGGAGCAGCGTCGGCGTGGGCTGCGGGATCCGCGAGCCCTCGTAGATCACGGGACGCGTCTTCTCCGGGGCGACAGCCACGCTTAGACCTCCTCCGAGAAGCGCACCGGCTCGCCGCCGATCGGGTAGTCCTTGCGCAGCGGGTGGCCTTCCCAGTCGTCGTCCATCAGGATCCGCTTCAGGTTCGGATGGCCGGTGATGTTGATCCCGAGCATGTCCCAGGCCTCGCGCTCGTGCCAGTCGGCGGTCGGCCAGACCCCGATCACCGACGCGACGGGCTCGTTGTCGTCGAGCCAGACCTGCACGCGCACCCGGCGCGGATTGTCCGAGACCGAAAGCAGGTGGTAGTTCACCGCGAAGCGCTTCGGCTTGGCCGCCGGCAGCGCCTGGTAACCCTGGGTCATCGGGGTGTTCAGATCGCGCCCGCCTGCTGTGCCGATGTAGCCGGAAACGCCCTTGTGACCCCAACCGAGATAGTCGGCGGCGGCGATGTCGGAGAGGAAGTTGAACCCCTCCTCGTCGCGCAGGTGGGTCGTGGCTTCGATCAGCCGCGCGGGATCGACGACGAGCGTCGTCTCGCCGTGCGCTTCCTGCTCGGAGACGAGCCCAGGCACACCGGCGTAGCTCAAGAAGCCACGCTCCGCAGCTCGTAGGCGGGCGGAATCCCGGCCTGGACGGCCTCGTGCAGGCGGATGATCCCCTCCATCAGCTGCTCCGGCCGCGGCGGGCAGCCGGGGACGTAGATGTCGACCGGGACGATCTTGTCGACCGACTGGACGATCGCGTAGTTGTTGAACATCCCACCCGAGCTCGCGCAGGCGCCCATCGCGATCACCCATTTCGGCTCGAGCATCTGGTCGTAGATCTGGCGCAGCGGCGCAGCCATCTTGTTACTGACTCGACCCGAGACGATCAAAAGATCGGCCTGGCGCGGCGAGGAGCGGAACGCCTCCATCCCGAAGCGCGCGATGTCGTAGCGCGACGAGACGATCGACATCATCTCCATCGCGCAGCACGCGAGCCCGAACGTGTCGGGCCACATCGACTTCGTCTGCGACCAGGCGACGGCCTTTTCGAGCGTTGTCAGGCTGACGTCTTTCTCCAGATCCTGAACCTCGGTCTCGAACTTGCCGGGGCCTTTCGTCGGCCAGAGCAGCCGCTCGGACTGCATGCCCATGTCGCGCAGGCGCTTCTCTACCGCCATTCGAGAGCCCCCTTCTTCCAGACGTAGACGTAGGCGATCACGAGGATGATCACGAAGGTCAGAAACTCCACAAACCCGTACCAGGACAGGAGATGGAGGATCACCGCGAGCGGGTACAGGAAGACGATTTCGATGTCGAAGAGGATGAAGAGCATCGCCGTGAGGTAGAAGCTGACCGTAAAGCGCTGCTTCTGGGGAGAGCCGAGCGAGACACCGGATTCAAACGGGATCGTGCGTGCCTGAACCGCCTTCTTCGGGCGCGTCGAGAACTTGAAGCTCGCCATCGCCATGGAGGCTGGGATCATCACTGCGAAGAACCCGTAGATCGCGAATGGCAACCAGTCGTCGAACAAGATCCGCCTCCCTCCCCCAGCTTTACGGGAATGCAACGCTAACAGGATCGAGCGGGGAATATGGTGCGGAACTACTCGCCGCGCTCCCCGGCGCCATGGCTACACTGTCTTCGTGGCAACGATCGAAACCGATCAGACTGCGCTTGTGACCCTCACAGAGGCCGCGGCCGACAAGGTGCGCGGGATGATGGCGCAGGAGCCTGTGGGCGAAGCCGAGGTGCTGCGTGTTGCTGTTCGCGGCGGCGGTTGCAGCGGGTTCGAGTACGCACTCGGATTCGATCGCGGGCCGAGCGGCGACGATCAGGAGTTCGAAGTTCACGGTGTCCGTGTCGTTGTCGATCCCTTCAGCGCTCCGTATCTGCGCGGCGCATCGGTCGACTTCCTCGAGACGCTTGCCGAGTCTGGGTTCAAGATCGACAACCCGAACTCCGCCGGCTCGTGCGGTTGTGGCCACAGCTTCCAGCCCGCCGACGGTACCGAGGGCGCAGCCGAGGATTCCGGCAGCTGCGGCTCGGGCTGCAGTCACTAACGACTCCTCTTTCAACGGGGAACAGACGTGAGCGCTGAGCGCCCGGTGCGCGTGGCCGTGGTCGGATCGGGCCCGGCAGGCTTCTACACGGCCGCGGCGCTCTTCGCCGCCGAGCTTCCCGTTACCGTCGACCTGATCGAGCGCCTGCCCACGCCTTGGGGGCTGGTCCGGCTCGGTGTCGCTCCCGACCATCCGAACATCAAGGCGGTCTCGCGCGCCTTCGAACGGATCGCCCGTGACGAGGGCTTTCGCTTCTTCGGCAACGTCGAGGTCGGCCGCGATGTCATGCACAGCGACCTCGTGCGGCTCTATGACGCGGTCGTCTACACGGTCGGGGCTCAGACCGACCGGCGGCTCGGCATTCCGGGCGAAGATCTGCCCGGTTCCTGGCCCGCCACCGAATTCGTGGCCTGGTACAACGGCCATCCCGACCACCAGCACCAGTCGTTCGACCTGTCGGGCGAGCGCGCCGTTGTGATCGGGAACGGCAACGTCGCGGTTGACGTCGCGCGCATGCTCGCGCTGACGCCCGAGGAGCTTGCGCCGACGGACGCGACCGACGAGTCGATCGCCGCGATCGCCAACTCGGGGATTCGTGAGATCCTCGTGCTGGGCCGGCGCGGGCCGGCCCAGGCAGCCTTCACGCCGCCGGAGCTTCAGGAGCTCGGCGAGCTGGCAGGCGCCGACGTGATCGTCGACCCCGTCGATCTCGAGCTCGATCCGGCGAGTGCCGCCGCCCTCGAGGACGATCGTGCGCTGGCGCGACGCAACGTCGAGCTCCTGCGCGAGTACGCGGCGCGCGAGCCGGAGGGAAAGCCGAAGCGCCTCGAGCTCCGGTTCTCGGTCTCGCCGGTCACGATTCTCGGCGAGGGAAAAGTGGAGGCGATCGAGGTCGTCCGCAACGAGCTCGTCGCCGACGAAACCGGCGCCGTGCGCGCCGTGCCCACGGACGAGCTCCACGTCATTCCGTGCGGGATCGTCTTTCGCAGCGTCGGCTACCAGGGCGTCCCGCTGCCGGGCCTGCCCTTCGACACGCATCGCGCAACGATCCGGAACGTCGACGGACGGGTGGTCGACGACGACGGCAATCGCGTCACCGGTGTCTATTGCGCCGGCTGGATCAAGCGCGGTCCAAGCGGTGTGATCGGCACGAACAAGAAGGATGCGGCTGAGACGGTCGAGTTGTTGCTCGAGGACGCTCAGGCCGGTCTGCTTACGCACGGGAGCGGCGAGCCGATCGACGAGCTGCTCCGCGAACGAGGGGTCGAGTTCATCGAGTACGACGGCTGGGAGGCGATCGACAGCCACGAGCGC
The DNA here is from genome assembly GCA_035550275.1 of Gaiellaceae bacterium. GTDB lineage: Bacteria > Actinomycetota > Thermoleophilia > Gaiellales > Gaiellaceae > PALSA-600. The sequence continues at coordinate 11,957 of DASZPQ010000061.1, forward strand.
GCTCGCGGCGCCGAGCAAGGTCGCCCGCGGGTGAAGCACGCGACCTGGGATGCTCTGCTGGCAAAGGCTCGGGAGCTAGACTCGAAGCCATGAGCGACACCGGCGTCCGGCAAGAGCTCTGGGGCGCGGAGACAACCAAGGCGATCGCGAATTTCCCGGTCTCGGGCGAGGGAATCCCCGTCCCGGTTGCACGCTGGCTCGGCCGGATCAAAGGCGCCGCCGCCCGCGCCAACGCCGAGCTCGGCCTCCTCGACGCAGGCAAGGCCGAGCGCATCGCCGCGGCCGCCGACCGGATCGCGAACGGCGAGTTCGACGACCAGTTCCCTGTCGACGTCTTCCAGACCGGCTCCGGGACGTCGTCGAACATGAACGTGAACGAGGTGATCGCTTCGCTCGCCGGCGACAAGGTGCATCCGAACGACGACGTGAACATGGGCCAGTCGACGAACGACGTCTTCCCGTCGGCGGTGCATCTGGCTGCGCTCAGCGAGATCGTCTTCGACCTGCTGCCGGCGCTCGATCAGCTGGCGCGAACACTCGACGGCAAGGCGGCCGAGTTCGACGACGTGGTCAAGTCCGGCCGGACGCACTGGATGGATGCGGTGCCGATCATGCTCGGCCAGGAGTTCGGCGGGTATGCGGCTCAGGTTCGCGAGGGCCAGGCGCGTCTCG
>DASZPQ010000062.1:0-3221 GCA_035550275.1 Gaiellaceae bacterium
AAGGGCGCGGTGCTCTCGATGAGCCGCGAGCTCGCGGTGCAGTTCGCGCGTGAGGGGATCCGCGTCAACGCGCTCTGCCCTGGGCCGGTCGAGACGCCGCTGCTCCTGAACATCTTCGGCGACAACCCCGCCGCCCTCGAACGGCGGAAGATCCACTGGCCGATGGGACGCCTCGCGAAGCCGCGCGAGATCGTGAACGGCGCGCTTTTCCTGGCAAGCGACGAGTCGTCGTACGTGAACGGCTCGACCTTCCTCGTCGACGGCGGCCTCACGGCTGCGTACGTGACGCCGGAGTAGCTCAATGACGGATTTCGTCGCCCTCGGCCATTCCGGCCTCGACCACTACGCCGGCCTCGAGACATTCCCGAACCCCGGTGTCTCGCAGGTCGAGCTGGAGAGCGATGAGCTCACTGCGGTCTGTCCGATCACGGGCCAGCCGGACCTGTACGTCGCGACGATCGACTACAGCCCGAAGGCGCTCTGCCTCGAGTCGAAGTCGCTGAAGCTCTATTTGATGCAGTTCCGCAACGAAGGCGCGTTCTGCGAAGCGCTCGCAGTTCAGATCCGCGACGACGTCGCGGCCGCCCTCGAGCTGACCGCAGCTGACGTCACCGTGACCCTCGTGCAGAAGCCGCGCGGCGGGATCACGATCACCGCCACGGCCTGAGCGGTGTTGCTCCTGCGGTCGCCTGTACGTCGTCCCGGACGACGTGCGGCGCGGGCGCGTCAAGACGTGTCCCGGCGCGTGGTCCGCTATCTTACGTTTACGTAAGAAAAAGAATCGTCGAGGAGGCTGGTTCGTGGCACGAGTTCGGAAGCTGGATTACAAGTGGGTGGCGCTCTCGAACACGACGCTCGGGATGCTGATCGCGACGATCAACAGCTCGATCATCCTGATCGCGCTTCCCGACATTTTTCGCGGCATCCACATGGATCCGCTCCAGCCCGGGAACACGAGCTACCTGCTCTGGATCATCCTCGGGTTCCTCGTCGTGATGGCCGTGCTGCTCGTGAGTCTCGGCCGGCTCGGCGACATGTACGGCCGCGTGCGCATGTTCAACCTCGGCTTCGCCGTCTTCACGGTCTTCTCGATCTCGCTCTCGCTGACGTGGCTGCACGGCAGCTCCGGCGCGCTCTGGCTGATTCTGATGCGCCTGGGCCAAGGCGTCGGCGGCGCATTGATCTTCGCCAACTCGAGCGCGATCCTGACCGACGCGTTCCCTGCCAACCAGCGCGGGCTCGCGCTCGGAGTGAACAGCATCGCCGCGATCTCCGGCTCCTTCATCGGGCTCGTGCTCGGTGGCGTGCTCGCACCGGTCGACTGGCGCCTCGTCTTTCTCGTCTCGGTGCCGGTCGGGATCTTCGCAACCGTCTGGGGCTACCACAGTCTCCGGGAGTTGAGCGAGCGCCGGCCGGCCAAGATCGACTGGTGGGGGAACCTCACCTTCGCGCTCGGCCTCGTCGGGGTGATGGTCGGGATTACCTATGGGATCCAGCCGTATGGCGGTCACACGATGGGGTGGACCTCCCCGTTCGTGCTCACGATGATGATCGGCGGAGTGCTGATCCTGGCCGTGTTCTGCGTGATCGAATTTCGGGTCAAGGAGCCGATGTTCCACCTCGAGCTGTTCCGGATCCGCGCGTTCACAGCCGGGAACGTCGCGAACCTGCTCGCCGCGATGGGGCGAGGTGGGCTGCAGTTCATCCTGATCATCTGGCTCCAGGGCATCTGGCTGCCCGAGCACGGCTACAGCTTCTCGCAGACGCCGCTCTGGGCCGGGATCTATATGACTCCGCTGATCGTGGGATTCCTGATCGCAGGCCCAGCGTCCGGATACCTCTCTGACCGGTTTGGTGCGAGGCCATTCGCGACGGGCGGGATGCTGCTCGCAGCACTCAGCTTCGCGTTCCTGATCGTGCTGCCGGTCAACTTCAGCTACGTCTGGTTCGGGCTGATCCTGCTCCTGAATGGCGTCGGGATGGGGCTCTTCAGCTCGCCGAACAGCGCCGGTGTGATGAACAGCCTGCCGCCGAGACAGCGAGGTGCGGGCGCCGGCATGCTGGCGACGTCGATGAACTCGGCCAGCGTGCTCTCGATCGGTGTCTTCTTCACGCTGATGATCGTCGGGCTTGCCTCCAGGCTTCCGCAGTCCTTGCACAACGGCCTCGTCGCGCACGGTGTTGCGAACGCCGACGCCACGCGGATCTCGCACCTGCCTCCGGTCTCGACCCTCTTCTCGGCGCTCCTTGGCTACAACCCGATGCAGACGCTGCTCGGGACGCACGTGCTGAGCACGATTCCCGCGGCGCAGGCGAAGGTGCTGACCGGCCCTCGCTTCTTCCCGCAGCTGATCTCCTCGCCGTTCCACGCTGCTCTTGTCTACGCATTCGTCTTCGCGATCGCCGCCTGTCTGATCGCCGCAGTCGCGTCGTTCCTGCGCGGCGGCAAGTACCACTACATGGACGAAGAGGCGACCACTCCGGCGCTCTCGCTCTCCGGAATCGATCCGATTGCCCCCGAAGAGCCCGAGCTGCAGGTTCCCCATGCGGCTGGTGCCAGATGACCGCGGTAGCCGGAGATCGCGTCTATCGAATCGGTGAGGTCGCCGAGCGCGTCGGGGTGACGCCGCGCACGATTCGCTACTACGAAGAGCTTGGCCTCATTCGCGGCAGCGCCGAGCACGTCAAGGGCACACACCGGCTCTACACGGAAGCCGACGTGACGCGGCTGACCGAGTTGATCCGCCTGCGGAACCTCCTCGGTGTCTCCCTGGAGGAGTTGACGATGCTCGCCGAGACGGAAGAGGCGCGCGCGGAGCTCCGCGATCAATGGGCGCACACCGAAGACGCTGCCGAGCGACGTCGAATCGTCGAGAGCGCGATCCCGCACGTCGAGCGTCAGCTTGCGCTCGTCCGCTCCCGCCAGGAGACGCTTGCCGAGCTCGAGGCCGAGCTCGCCGCCAAGCGCGAGCACCTGAACGCCAGGCTCAACGAGCTGCGCTAGCCCGCCCGGTGAACGCTGCCGGAACGGCGGCGACAAAGAGCACGATCGCCGTGACGATCAGGGCGGTGTGCAGCCCGTGGCCGAATGCGTCTTTGGCGTCCTTCAGGACGGTTGCGACTGCACCGAGGTTTGCCGCAGCGACGGGATTCGCGGCTGCGGCCCCCGAGACGTTCGCCGGCAGCCCGCCATGAGTCACCGCTCCGATCACCAGTGAGCG
>DASZPQ010000063.1:0-36566 GCA_035550275.1 Gaiellaceae bacterium
TGGGGCGGGTCGCACGCTTGCGACCCGCCCCACCGCGTTTGCCTAGTCGCTCTGCAGCTCTTCGGCCCGGGCGATCAGGCTCTGGGCCTGGTTGATCTGATCCTGGGCCTGGTGGTCGTCGATCCGGCGGCCGTTCACGGCAGCCTGGTACAGCTCGTCCTTCATCTGCCCCGCGAGCGTGTCTCGCTCCTTAGTCAGGCTCTGGATGCTGTTCTCGATCGAGTTGTAGACGTCGTCGTCGGTCGACTCGAGCGCGAAGGTCGAGGCCTTGAGGGTCGCCTTCGCGAAGGTGCCGAACGGCGCGTTCACGAGGTCCTCCTCCTGCTCGAGCTGGGCGATCGTGTCGTCCGACCCGTGGTCCTGTAGCGCGTTCGGAGTCGCACGATTGGTCAGTGCCTGGACGAGGACGTGGCCGTCCTCCTCGTAGTCGTCCTTCAGGCCGGTCAGCGCCAGAATCGTCGGCCGGACGTTCGTGTGATCCGTCCAGGTCGTCGAGTCGACGCCGTTGGCCGCGACCCCCGGGCCGACGAATCCGGCCCACGTGTTGCCGATCTGCGACTGATCGTCACCGTGGTTCCACGCGTAGCCCGCGTTGGCGCATTCGGCCGAGCCGTTGCAGTTCGACTCCTGGAAGTAGAAGTCGTCGTTCCCGAAGTCGACGAAGGTCGGCGTCCGGTTCGGATCGGTGTTGATCATGTGCAGCGTCTGCAGCTCGACCGGATCGGCCAGGTTATCGGTCAGCTTCACCGTCTGCACCGTTCCCGCGCTGTTGCGGACATACGGGTCGAGTGACGTGAGATCGCCGACGTCTCGCTCCAGCTTGCGGACGCTCGCGTCGTCACGAGACGGCTGACCGTCCACATAGAAGGCGGGCGCGTCATCGAAGTGGATGTCGAATCCCGGCTCCCCGGAGGGAAGCACGCCGTCGATGTTCGTGTCGATCTCGCCCATCTGGTCGGTCGGGCACGAGGCGAGCGCCGTGCAGGTCGTGTGCGTGTAGCCGAGCGTTCCGTCGGATTGCGGTGTCCCGACGCCGCCCGCGAAGTGGTCGCCCTCGTCGACCGTGACCACGAACAGCGTGTTGCTCTTGTTGATGCCGTGCGCGGCGAGGTTCGAGAAGAAGTCGCCGAACGCCTTGTTGTAGGCCGCAAGCTGGGCCTCGTGCTGCGCGTCTCCCGGCCCGGTGGCGGAGCTGGAGACGCTGTCGCTCGACGCATTGAACGTGTGCTGGTCGTGCACGTCGGAGATGTAGGCGTAGGTGACCGGGACGCCCGATTCCTGCATCTGCTCGACGTAGCCGAGCGAGTTCGCCGCGACCATCCCGTCGAAGCCCGGGAAGCCGCAGTTGCCGGCGGCGTCGGTCACGTTCTTCCCGCTGCTCGAGCCTGCGGCCTTCTCGGTGTCGGGCACGCAGTTCCCGCTCGTCGACGGCGCGATTGCCTGGTCGACGTACTTGGCTCCGAAGAGAGCCTGGTAGCCGTTGTAGCCGCCCGGCTCATCCGGAAGCGCGTCCGGCTTCGCGTGCGTGTCGTTCGAGCAGACGCTCTTCGACCCTTTCGCGCAGTGGATCGCGATCCCGACGAAGTCGGTCGTCTTCTGCGTGGAGGTCTCGGACGCCTCCGGCGAGCCCGCGCCGTAGACGCTCGAGACGTCGGTCGAGTTGTTCTCGAGCTCGAGGTTGGCCGTTCCGACACCGCCGACGTCGCAGCCGGCCCTCGTGAACGGCACCCACGGTGCGGGCGTGTTCTTCTGGTTGTCGGTGATCATGTTCGGGAGCGTGTCACCGGGGTTGTTCACCGGCGCCGTCCAGTACTGGAACGAGCTTCCGTGGTAGTTCGGAGTCCCGTTCTGGAAGAAGTCGTAGGTGTTCGAGACCGTCTGGCCCATCCGGTCGGGATAGAGGCCGGTCAGGCTCGATGTGATCCCGCCCGCGGTGTGCGAGATCAGGATCGTGTGGTCGTTCGTGAACAGCGTCCCGTTCGACTTCAGGAAGTTGAGCAGGTTCGGCATCTGCTCCAGATCCGATGGCACGCCCGCTGCGTCACGGTTGTAGTGGACGTTGTCGAACTGAAGGTAGATCACGTGCTTGACCTGGCCATTCCCGGCGTCCAGGTTGCAGCTCGAGCTGCCGTGGTCTCCCTGAAGACCGACGGCACTGCTCTGTGAAGGCCCATCCGAGCCGGCTGTCGAGTGCGCCGCGGCATAGCTTCCCCCACCGAGACACACAACGGCGAGGGCTGCGAATACCGCCATCTTCCAGCTGAATCTCATGTCGTTCCCCTTTACGCTGATTGCTTCTGGTCACTTGCGTTGATGCCGCAAAGTCAGCGTTCGGTGACCCCACCGAAAACCTAGGAGCCTGCGGAAGCACCCGGGGAAACAAGGTTGTGAGCGACCGGTGAGACTTCGGTATCAAGCCCCCGGCCGGCGCAACGTCAACCCGGCAGCCCGTCGTCAGATGCCTGCCACGACTCATGAGGATCGTGCTCGATCGAGCCGATCCTCAAACAGTCAGGCTTGCCTCGCTCCCTGAATGGCCGGGGTACGCGAGAGGTGAGCGTGGACGAACTGGACGGCCATCGATCCTTCTCCCACAGCCGTCGCGCAACGCTTCGTCGACCCCGAGCGGACATCACCGGCTGCGAACACGCCGGGGATGTCCGTCTCGAGCAGGTTCTCCGTGTTCGCCGCGGGCCCAGTGAGGACAAAGCCGTCGTGGTCGCGGCCCACGGTGTGATCGAGCCACTCGGTGCACGGAAGCGCTCCGAGGAAGAGGAACATGAACGAGAAGGAAAGCCGCTCGCCGTCGAGCAGCGTGACTGCCTCCAGGTGCCCGTCCTCGCCGTGGAGCACGCCGATCTCGCTTCGGTCGCGAACTGCGACGCCGAACCGCTCGAGCTCGTGGATCAGGTAGTCGGACATCGTCTCTCGGAGATCGGAGCGGCGGTGCAGGAGGGTCACGAGCGCGCCGCCGCGCGCGAGCCAGACGGCCGCTTGTCCGGCGGAGTTGCCGCCGCCGACGACGGCGACGCGCGAGCCGGCGCAGAGCTGCGCCTCTGGGGCCCCGGCGGCGTAGAAGACGGTCAGTCCCTCGAACTCGGCCAGGCGATCGACCGGAAGGCGCCGGTACTGCGCGCCTGTCGCGAGCAGAATGGCGCGCGCGGCGATCTCCTTGTCGTCCTCGAGGCGGACGAGATGCCGACCGTTCCCCGGCTCGAGCGAGAGCGCCCGGTACGGAGTCGCAGTTCGCGCATTGAACTTGCGCGCCTGCGCCACTGCCCTGCTCGTCAGCTCGGCTCCGCTGATCCCGGCGGGGAAGCCGAGGTAGTTCTCGATCCGGCGCGACGAGCCAGCCTGCCCGCCGAGCGCGGTGCTCTCGACGACGAGCGTGTCGAGCCCTTCGGAGGCGCCGTAGACCGCTGCTGCGAGCCCGGCCGGGCCCGCGCCGAGGATCAGCAGATCGACTTCCTCGCGCGGCTGGAGCTCGAGGCCGATCCCGAGCGCGCGCAGCACCTGCCCGGGCGTCGGGCCGTGCAGCTCGGTTCCACCGGGCAGCCGCACGAGCGGCACTCCGCCGCCGTCTGGCGGCGACGCGTCCTGCCAGGTGTACGGCAGGCGATTCGCGCGCGCGAACTCGATCATTCGCATCGTTGTCTCCGAGCCGTGCGGGCCGACGATCTCGAGGCCGATCCCCTGCACGCTCTGCAACGCCTCACGCCGCGAGATGAACGTTGAGAGGAGGAGATCGCTGAGCGGCCCGTCCTCGTTCAGGAGCGAGCGCAGCGCCCCGCGCTCAACCGCGATGTACCGCACCGACTCGGTCACGGCCGCGTTGACGAACACGGTCTGCCCGGAGAGGAGGTTCAGCTCGCCCAGGAACGCCGACGGGCCGTGCCGGATCAGCTCGTTGCCGGCGGCGTCGATGATCGCGACTTCACCTTCGAGGATGGCGATGAACGGATAAGTCCGGTCGCCGACCCGGTACAAGAGGGCACCGGTCTGAGCCGTGCGCTCCTCGCCGATCTCGGCGAGCACGTCGAGCTGCGACCGGGAGAGCAGTGGGCTTGCGGGTGTTGACACGTTCGTTCCTCCGTGACGGCGATCTGATGCCCGGCCGAAGAGCTCGTGCCGTCCACGCTCACGCTCGGCGAAGCACCAGACCGGCAATCTAACGAGTGGCTTCGGCCCGCGCCGAGACGCCGCGAGTGCCGGTGCAGTCAGGCCGCCTGCCGAAGTTCCTCGGCAGGTGCGCCCAGGTTGACGAGATACGCCGGGCGCGGCGAGCGGAGGTACTCGACGACGGCGCGCTCGTCCTTTGCGCACGGAAGCATCGTCTTCCAGGTGCTCAGGTGCTCGGGGATGTGAAAGTCGCCGTTGGCGACGACAGGCAGGCCCGCTTCGGCGACCCACGGAAACAACGTGTCGCGGTTGAAGAGCTCGAAGCGATCGACGAGCGGAGCCCAGTGCTCGGGGTCGGCTGCGAAGGCAGCCGTCCTGCGCGTGCTCGTTGCGGCCTCGCCGGGTAGGTATGGATGGGCGGCGATCAGCGCAGCACCGTGTGCGCGAGCCTTTCGCAAGGCAGCCTCGAGCCCCGCCGCGACTCCGACGAACGCGTGCAGGCCAACCGCCACGACATGCCCTGAACGGCTTGGATCGTCTTCCTCGTGCGTCAGCTCGAGGCCCGGGATGACGAGCATGCCGTAGAGGCTCTGCGCACGAGCAGCTTCCAGCTCGAGCTCGTTCAGATAGTCCGGGAAGTCGGTCTCATCCACGTTGCCGGCGTGCGCCGTGTGATCGGTCACGGCGAGCACGTCAAAGCCGGCATGGCCGTGCAGGTCGACCAGCTCCCGAACCGAGAGCGCGCCGTCACTCCACGTCGTGTGCGCGTGCAGCTCGCAGAGCAACGGGTTGAGCTTCGTCGCCATCACGATCAGTGTTCCTCATCACTGCGCCGATTCCGGGCGCGGTCGCCGGGTCGTCACCACACGCACACCTTCTCGGAACAGTGGCGGCGGCGGTTCAGGACCACGCTGCCGACGAGAGGATCAGGACGTGGCGAGCAACTGCGTGTGGAGCCGTGCTGCAGGAGCCGGCGACGGCCCGGCCGAAGGATTGCCGGATTCGATTCCCGGCTCGAGCAGCTCCTGGATCGTCAGCTTGCTCAGGAAGCGCTTCTCGTTGTCGACCACGATGATCGGGTCGTAGCGGCGTGTGTCGTCGCGACCCATCGCCAGCGTGATCAGCTCCTCGCGGTTCGTGCCGGGATAGCACCACATGAAGTCGGTGTCGGCAACCGCAATCGCGGAGCGATCGCCGTAGAGGGCGAAGCCGAATCGAATCCCGAGCGTGACCAGAAGCCGGTTTCGCGTCAGGAGCCCGACGACGCGACCCGTTTCATCCTGGAGGATCGCGGCGGTCGCGCGCTGGTTGATCACGAATCGCTTCTGAAGCGACCCTGCCGTCTCGGTCGCCTTTGCCAGGAGCACATCTGGGTCGCGGGACGATGTCGAGATCGCCCCCTCCGCCGCAAGGAGGGCATCGATGTCGATTGCAGGCCAGGGACTGGCGGGCGCAGCGAGACGGAAGCCCTGCGCGTAGGAGACGTTGAGATTGCAAAGCGCATTCAGCTCGGCCGTCGTCTCGACGCCCTCGGCGATCAGCGAGGCGCCGACCTGCTCGGCGTAGGCGACGATCGAGCCAACGAGCGCCCGCCTCGCGTCGTCGCTGTCGAGGCGGGAGACGAGCGTGCGGTCGAGCTTGATGAAACGCGGCAGGATCGACCAGGCGTGGCGCAGGTTTGCCTGCCCGGCACCGAAGTCGTCGACGGCGATCCGGAGCCCGCGCTCGACGTGGGGCGCGAGCACGCCGGCGAGGTGCTCGTAGTCGTCGATCACTGCTTCCTCGGTGAGCTCGAGCACGAGCCCCCGCAGGTCGGTCAGAGCATCGAGCGCGTTCTTGACCTGGCTCAGCTCGAGGAGATCGGGGCTCAGGTTGACGCTCAGGTAGGTGCCGTTCGGACGCTCGTCGTAGAGACGGAGCGCACGTTCGAAGCAGGCGAATTCGAGCTCCGCCCGGAGGCCGGCGCGGTCGGCGAGCGCGAACCAGCGGAGCGGCGAGTTGTCGCCCTCGACGTTGAAGCGCGCGAGCGCCTCGTATCCCCGGACGCGCCCGAGGCGAAGATCGACGATCGGCTGAACCTCGATCGAGATCCGGTCCTCGAGCCAGAGGCGCTCGATCTCGTGCTGACCGATCTCGGGACTGGCAGACGCTCGCTGCGGATCGAAGAGGACTGCACGAGCCTTGCCATCGGCTTTGCCCCAGCGGAGCGCCTGGTCCGAAGCTGCCAGGACTTCGTCGGCGCGCGTCCCATGCTCGGGGACGCAGGCGACGCCCGCGGTCGCCGTGATCCGCAGCTCTGCGCCCGCCTCGGCGATCACCCGCAGCGCATGCTGCGCAACGGCAAGGGGATCGCGCCGCCGGTCGATCACGAGCACGAACTCATCGCCGCCCACTCGCCCGACGAAGTCGTACGAAAACGTCCGCGAGAGCGCAGCGCCGACAGCCTTGAGCAGCCGGTCGGCCGTGGCATGCCCCTGCGTGCGATTGATCTCGCGGAAGCCGTCGAGATCGATGAAGACGAGTGCGCCCCGCGGTCGCGGAACGCTGAGAAAGTGAGCGATCTGGCGATCGAGCGCGAGCCGGTTATTGACCCCGGTGAGGCTGTCGGTCGTCGTCTCTTGCTCGAGCCGGGCGATCGTCCGTGTGTGCGAGCGGGCGGCGCCGACGCAGACCGTGCAGATCGCTGCGGCCCCGGTAAAGGCGAAGACGGCGTTCGCGCCGCCGCTGAGAAGCGTCGGCGCGACGCAGGCGAGGCTGATGGCCGGAACGGCGACCCCGGCCAGGCCGGTCGCAAGCGCAGAGCTGGCCGTGATCGCGACCCAGAGGAGCAGCAAGCGCGAGTCCATGCCGCCGTTCACGATCACCAGGGAGAAGGTTGAAAAGGCGCCCGCCAGGCAGCTCAAGCCGACGACCCGAAACTGGGCGAGTGTGAGCGCCGCGAGCACTGCCTCGATTGCCAACGCCATCGCCGCGAGGAACGGGTGCGCGATCCCGGTGTCGAGCGCGACCCAGAGCAAGCCGACAAGCACCACGATTTCGCGTAGTGCGATCGAGATCGTCAACCGGTCGGCAATGGCACTTCGCAGGGGCACGACCCCACCATCGGCCGCGACCTTGCACGGGTTGAGCGCTGTCACCGAATTGCCACCAAATCGGGGTGTCCCGCCCGTGCCGGCGCTTGGCCGGCGAGAGGGGTCTTGACCTGGCTATTGTGAGCTCATGGACACGAGAGGACATTCGACCGGCCAGCACACGGAACGCCTGCTCGACGCGTTGCGCGTCGGGCATCTGAAGCGCGGAAAGGTCGGCCGCCGCCGCGACCGGCAGCTCGCGATTCCGAATCGGCACCACGAGAATGAGCTGGCTCAGACATCCTCGCGAGACGCGGGCATCGCCCGTCAGGCCTAAGGGCCTAGCTTCACCTGCACGTCGCCTCGCTATAGCGGTCCGGGCGCGCTCGGAATGAGCATCCGGCAGCGACGCGAGGAGCTTGCCGCACTGCTTGAGCTTGCGGACGCCGGGCACCATGGCGTCCCAAGGCGGGGTCGCTAGCGTTTCCGCGCGGCGGCCTTCCCGCCCTTCCGGCCGGCCGCCTTCTTCTGAGCAGTCGTCCCGCCTTGAGCGGCACTGCTCCGCGAGGAGCTCTTACCGCCGTGACTCGATGCATCCGGCGAGTTCGCGATCTTCGCGGCTCGCTGCTTCGACATTCCCTTGTCCTTCAAAGCCTCATATTGCTTCTCGTTCTTCACGTGCGCCGACTTGCCTGGCATGTCGCTCCCTTCATCGCGGTGGAGCCCCCAGAATTTCCGCTCGGCGGCGACGCAAAACATCGCGGCGGCTGAACGACTCGGCGCAGCCGTTTCGGTTGCACGAACCGCGGGTACCTGAGCGGTATGGCGCAACTCGTTGCGGACTTTCTCGTCGAACGGCTCCGGGCTTGGGGAATCGGGCGCATCTACGGCTATCCCGGCGACGGGATCAACGCGATCATCGGGGCGCTCGACCGGGCAGACGGCGATCCGGAGCTGATTCAAGTCCGCCACGAGGAGATGGCCGCGTTCATGGCTTGCGCCCACGCGAAGTTCACCGGAGAGCTCGGCGTCTGCCTCGCCACCTCCGGCCCTGGCGCCATTCATCTCCTGAACGGGCTGTACGACGCGAAGCTCGATCACCAGCCCGTGCTGGCACTCGTCGGCCAGCAGGTGCGGAGTGCGCTCGGGTCCGATTATCAGCAGGAAGTCGACCTCGCGAACCTCTTCAAGGACGTCGCGGGAGAGTTCGTGCAGGTCGCGACCGATCCAGCGCAGGTCAGGCACCTGATCGATCGCGCCGTCCGCATTGCGCTTTCCGAACGAACCGTGTCCTGCTTGATTCTCCCGAATGACCTCGCCGGCGAGCCGGCGGTCGCCTCACCGCCCCGCACTCACGGCCATGTCTTCTCGAGTGTCGGCTATTCGGCACCGCGTGTCATTCCGGTCGACTCGGATCTCCGTGAAGCGGCGCAGATTCTGAACGACGGAAGCCGGGTCGCGATGCTGGTCGGCCAGGGTGCTCTCGGCGCCCGAGGCGAGGTGATCGAGGTCGCAGAGCGTCTCAACCCCGGCGTGGCCAAGGCGATGCTCGGGCGCGCCGCAGTGCCGGACGATCTGCCCTACGTCACGGGCGCAATCGGCCTTCTCGGCACCCGCGCCTCCTACGAGCTGATGAACCACTGCGACACACTCTTGATGGTCGGGTCGAACTTCCCCTATTCCGAGTTTCTTCCGAAGGAAGGCCAGGCTCGCGGAGTGCAAATCGATATCGACGCTCGCCGGCTTGGCATGCGCTATCCGATGGAAAGCCACCTGACCGGCGATGCGAAGGAGACGTTGGCTGCTCTCCTACCGCTGCTCGAGCAGAAGCCGGCGTCAGGCTGGCGGGAGGAGATCGAAGGCTGGGTGACCGAATGGTGGGACGTCATGGAGCGTCGAGCCAACGAGCCTGCGGATCCTCTCAATCCGCAACTCGTCGTCTGGGAGCTCTCGAAACGACTTCCCGACCGCGCGATCATCACCGGGGACGCGGGCTCGTCGGCCACGTGGCTGGCACGCGATCTCCGTCTCCGGGACGGAATGATGGCGTCGCTCTCGGGGACGCTCGCGAGCATGGGCTCGGGCGTGCCGTATGCGATCGCTGCGAAGTTCGCCCATCCCGACCGGCCGGTCTTCGCCCTGGTCGGCGATGGAGCGATGCAGATGAACGGGCTCAACGAGCTGCTCACGATCGCGAAGTACTGGCGGCGCTGGAGCAACCCGAAGCTCGTGATCGTCGTGTTCAACAACCGCGATCTCAACATGGTCACGTGGGAGCAACGCGCGCTTCAAGGCGACCCGAAGTTCGAGGACAGCCAGGAGATCCCCGACTTCCCGTACGCGCGGTTTGCGGAGCTCGCCGGGCTTCACGGCGTCCGTGTCGACGATCCGGCCGCGATTGGCGGTGCCTGGGACGAAGCGCTCTCCGCAACTCGCCCGGTCGTGCTCGAGGCGATCGTCGATCCCGAGGTTCCGCTCTTGCCGCCCCACATCTCCGCTGAGCAGGGCAAGAACTTCGGCAAGGCAATCCTGCACGACCCGGACCGCGGACACGCGCTCCGCCAGTCAGTGCGTCACGTGCTGGACTCGATCACGCCCGGGCGGTAGCGCGGGATCTCCTCTCCCTGGACGGCCCTCGCGTTTTGCGAGCGCGAATCGGTGGTATCGGAAACGAAGGCGACGAAAGGAAGGATCATGGGCAAGTTGGACGGAAAGCGCGTTGCGATTCTCGCGACCGACATGGTCGAGCTGGTCGAGCTCGTGGAGCCGCGCAAGGCTCTCGAGGCAGAGAACGCGACGACCGAGCTCATCTCGATCCACGCCGGCGAGATCCAGGGCTTCAACCATTTCGATCCCGGCGACAAGCTCGCCGTGGACAAGACTGTTGAGGACGCATCCGTGGACGACTACGACGCGCTGCTCATCCCCGGCGGTGTGGGGAACCCTGACCAGCTGCGAGGGAACGACACGGCGGTCGATTTCGTGCGGGCGTTCGGAGAGGCGGGCAAGCCGATGGGCGTGATCTGCCATGGGCCGTGGCTGCTCGTCGAATCAGGCCTTGCGCGCGGCCGGACACTGACATCCTGGCCGACGCTGCGAACAGACGTCGAGAACGCCGGCGGGACCTGGGTGGATCAGCCGGTTGTCGTCGACGAGGGGATCGTCACGAGCCGTAAGCCGGACGACATCCCGAAATTCAACGAGAAGATCATCGAAGAGTTCGCAGAAGGCGTCCACAACCGGCATCTGGCGGGCTCGGCCGCCGGGTGACCGGAGCGTTCGCCCTGGCGGCGGCGAAGCCTACGATCGCAACGCTCCGGCGCGAGGCCGCCGGTTGCCGCGCCTGCGCCGAATCCGGGTACCGGAGGGTGCTCGCCGCTAGGCTTGTCAGCTCTCGCCCGCCACGCCCGCGTTCGAGGAGCTCAACGCATGTCTGACCGGTTGGAATCGTTGTTCAGCCTGGCTGCGGAGGTAACGGCCGCCCAGAGCGAAGCTGAGGTCCTCTCGGTGATCGTGACCGAGGGAGTCGAGCTCGCAGAAGCTTCGGCCGCGGTCGTCGGGCTGCTCGATGGAGATTTCGTCAAATTGGCGGCTGCGGTCGGCTATCCCGAGGGATACCTGGATCGGTGGGCGGCATTCCCGCTCGAGGCAGGCACGCCGATGGCCGACGTGATCGCATCGAAGGAGCCTCTCTACTGCAGCTCGCGCGAGGAGCGCGATCAACGCTGGCCACGTTTTCGCGGCACCGGCAACGCCGGCAGCGAGGCCTTCGTCGTCCTGCCGCTGGCCGGCCGGGACGTGATGCTCGGCGCGCTGACCCTGAGCTATGACGACAAGCGGGCATTCGAGCACGAGGAGCGCGTGTTCATCGAAGCGTTCTCGGCGCAGTGCGCGTTGGCGCTCGAGCGCGCTCGAGCGACGGCAGCCGAGTTCGTCTCACGGACACGCACGGAGCGCCTGCAGCGGTTTACCGCGCGGCTCGCTCCTGCCCTGACGGTCTCCGCCGTGACCGAGATCGCGATCGACAAGGCGCTGAACGCATCCGGCGGGAAGGCGGCCGTGCTCGCTCTCGGCAGCGACGATGGGCGGAGGATCGAGCTCGTGGCGGTCGGTGGGACGATCGTCTCGGACGAGATGCGAAGCATCACGGTCCTGCCGAGCGATCACGGTTCGGCCCTGGGCGAGGTCTTCCGGGGCCGCGAGCCCCTCTGGCTCGGCGACCGGGAGGCCTGGGAGCACTACCCCACCTCGATCGGGAGACCCGCAGCACTCCGGGCGGCGGCTGTTCTGCCGGTGGCGACAGCAGATCGCTTCTTCGGAGTGCTCGCGATCGCCTTCGACAGCGGCCGCCCCTTCCCCGATGCGGAACGTCGGTTCCTGCTCGCAATTGCCGGCCAGACCGCGCAGGCGCTCGACCGGGCGCGACTCTACGAGGAACAGAGCCATATCGCGCATGTGCTCCAGCAAAGCCTCTTGCCGAAAGCAGTCCCTTCGCTTCGGGGTGTGGAGCTCGCGACGCGCTACCACGCCGTAGGCCGTGCGACTGCGACCGGCGGCGACTTCTACGACGTCTTCGAAGCGGGCGGCAGCCATTTCGTCGTGATCGGCGACGTCTGCGGCAAAGGGCCGAAGGCCGCCGCGCTCACCGCGCTTTGCCGGCACACCCTTCGCGCCTGTGTCTCGTTGACCCCCGACACCCGACCTTCCGAGCTGCTCACGGTACTGAACAGGATCATGCTCGAGAACAACAGCACCGATCCGAACGCCGACATCGAGTTCGCCTCTGTGACCTGCATGCTGCTCGAAACGACCGGCAAGAAGCTGACGGCGACGCTCTCCTCCGGTGGACATCCGCCGACACTGGTGCGGCGCGACGCGGGCTCGATCGACTCGTACGGGCCCACCGGCCCCTTGATCGGAGTCGATAATGCCGCGACGTTCACCGAGCACATTGTCGAGTTCGAGCCCGGCGACATGGTGATCCTCCACACCGACGGGTTGACGGACGCCCGCGACGAGCACGGAAATCGGGTCGGGGAGGAGAGCCTCCGGGCGACGATCGAGTCGCTCGCGCTCGGCGCCGGCCCCGAGACCCTGGTCAGCGCATTCGATGCCCTGCTCGAGGGCCTTGAGATCGCAGACGACATCGCGATCGTCGCGCTGCAGAGCGACAAGCGCCCAGCTCCACCAACTCGCGCGACAAGCCCGGCCCGGAAACGCCTCAGAGAGCTCGATCTCGCCTGAGAGCCCTGCGAGGCGACCGCATGTCCAGCCGAACGGGGCGCTATATCTGAGTGATGCTTCGCCGTCACCGATCCGAATCGAGGAGCGCGAATCCGTCGCCTGGTCGCGCCGCGGTCATGTTCACCCCGGAGGCGCAGGCACCGTGCCCGTCGTGCGCGGCGGCCCAACGAGCCGGCTGGTTCGTCTGCCCGCATTGTGATCGCTGGATCGCGGAGAACCCTCCGCTCAGCTCGGCCACCGGCTGAGAGCAGCCTTCCGCCGGGACGTAGCCCTAGCTCGTCGCGGGCACGACGTGGCTCCTGACCACCTCGCGTGAAACGGACTCGAGCGTGCGGCCCGAGCTTCTGGCCGCCTTGCGCAAGACCTCGAATGCCTCTTCGACGTCGATCTTGATCAGCACGGCGATCACGCCTTTTGCCTGTTCGATCACGATCCGTGAATCAAGGGCATGCTGGAGCTGGATCGTCCGTTCCAGGAGGAAGTTGCGCGGATCCGACGATTCCCCATTCGTCGGTTGAAGGAGCGTGTAGACACGATCGTCTCCGAAGTGGACCCGGCAGGCGTGGAGATCGTCGTCACTGAGCCAGCCGCTGAGAGCCTCGAAGAGCTTGATCAAGAGCTCAGCGGCGTCTCCGCTCAGGTCGATGTGAACCTGCGAACCACGGCCGCCGTCGTTCAGAACAACCGTCTGAAAGCCGTCGAGGAGCTCGACGAGTCGTTTCGCCTGGGCCTCGCTCGGTGCATCGACCCACAGACGATCCACACGTGTCTCCTCGTTTGGCAACCACGAACACGCCGTCAACGATGAGCAGAGCTGCGCGAAACGAGGTCTGGGTAAGCGAGGCGCGACCAGCCGTTGAAGACAGACACGTCGAGCCTACCTCAAGGCAGTCGCGGACACCTCAGGCACGGGCCCTCAGGCAACAACGTCGACCGGTGCTGCGCCCTTCACGCCAACGCCCGGAACGGGATGGCCGCCGCGGCTGGCGTCGACGTTCCACGGCGCGCCAAAACGGATCCAGACGCGTGCGTCGAAGTGCAGGGACTGGCCCGGCTGGAGGATCCCCTCGTAGAGAACCGGCCCGGTCTCGCCACCCCGGCGGACGAGCAGCCACGAGGCGCCGTGCGCGGCACGGAGCACGAGCCGTTCCGGTGTCGCAAGCGCCGGTTGCGCGAGGACGCGCGGATGTGGCATCAGCATGGGCTCAAACGGGACAGCCGCCGCCGAGGCGATCTCCGGGCCGATCTGCGAGTGGTGCGTCGTACCCGCCCACGCGACGATCGTGGCCAGAGCCGCCACGACGCATCCAGCCGCAACTGCGCGCCTGGGCGAGATGCTGATCGGGATCCGAGGCTCTGGCGCCGGCGGCTCCGGCTCGTCGACCTGCTCCGGAAACCGGCCCTCGAACTCGTCGACGAACATGTCGGCGTCGAGCCCGAGCGTGCCGGCATACGAACGGAGGAATGCCCTCGCATAGGCCCGGCCGGGAAGGTCGTCGAACCGTTCGTCTTCGAGGGCCACGAGGTGCCGGGCGCGCAGGCAGGTCAGCTCTTCGGCGTCGGCAATATCGAACCCTCGCGCCGTGCGCGCTGCACGAAGGCTCGGGCCGATCTCGAACACGGGCTCGGACCAATACCCGGAACGCGCCGCCTTCAAACCTGGCCCAGGATGCGGTTCGTAGCGGCGATCGTCCTTCGGTGGGCTGGGTACCTTCTTTGCGATGAGCTCCTACCCAGCACGGCGAAATCCGAGGCGCGGCGGAGCCCGAACCGGCCGTCGGCTGCTCGTGCTGCTCGCCGTTTTCATCGTGCTCGCGCTGGGATTGGCGACCGCGGTGTTCCTCTGGTCGGGGGCGACGCTAGCCGAGGACACCGTGGCTCTGGCGCAGGTCAAGGTGCAGCCGCTGGGCGGCTCGCTCGTCTCGGCGTCGGCGTTCGGGCCTGACGGCAGACGGATCCCACTTTCGGTCAGCGGCGGCCGGCTCGTGCCGCGCGCGTTGGTCGCTCCCGGCGAGCTCGTCACGGTCGAGGTCAGCATTCGCAGGCCTCGCTGGGTCGCCTGGGCGCTCGGCCACACCCGAACCGAGCGGCTGAAGGTGCGCACGCCCGAGTCCAGGCTGACCGAGCAATGGCTGACCGTTCCGCAGCACACCGCGGTGCAACTTCGCTTTGCGGAGCCCGTCAGCAAGGTCTCCTACCGGATCGGACACGCGGAGCAGACGATCTCGACGGGCGGCAGGCGGCTCGTCTCGATCGGGCAGCAGGCAGCGTCGGGAACCGCCGAAGTCTCGAGCGCAGCCAGGACCTGGGAGCGCCTGAGCGCTCCGGTCACGGTCACCTGGTTCCCCGTTTCGACCCAGCCAGTCGTTCTTGTCAGCCCAGCGGCCGGGCAGCAGATCTCGCCGCTCGCTCAGATCCGGCTCACGTACTCGCAGCCGCTCAAGGATGCAACCGGCGGCACGATGCCGCGGCTGTCAGCCGGCGTGCGCGGAAGCTGGCGTGCGACCGACAGCCACACCGTCGTCTTCACGCCATCCGGATCGGGCTTCGCGTTCAACACGTCGCTTCGGCTCGTGCTGCCGCAGCAGGCCGAGATCGCGGTCGGCAGCTCGATCGGCGCGCCGACCCGGACGGTCGACTGGACGGTCGCCGGAGCGAGCTTCCTGCGCCTGCAGCAGCTCCTCGCGGGCGCCGGCTACCTCCCACTCAGCTGGACGCCCGCAGGCGCTCCGGTGCCGCGGCAGCGGCTCGCCCAGATCGATGCCGCCGTCACCGCGCCGCCCGGGCACTTCAGCTGGCGCTACCCGAACACGCCGCCCGAGCTGCAGAAGCTCTGGATCCCATCCCAGCCGAACACGATCACCCGCGGCGCCGTGATGATGTTCGAGCACGACCACGGCCTGGCCGTCGACGGGATCGCCGGCGAAGAGGTCTGGCGCGCGCTCCTCGCCGACACGGTCGCGGGGAAGGTGCGCACCGCCGGTTACAGCTACGTCTATGTCCATCGAGACGTGCCGCAGCTACTGACGCTCTGGCACAACGGCCAGATCGTCCTCACCTCGCCGGGGAACACCGGCGTCCCGGCCGCGCCGACCCAGCTTGGCACCTATGCGGTGTTCGAGCACATCCGTGTCGGCACGATGAGCGGCACCAATCCCGACGGGACCCACTACCACGATCCCGGGATCCAGTGGATCAGCTATTTCCACCGCGGCGAGGCGCTCCACTCCTTCAATCGCGCCTCCTTCGGCACACCCCAGAGCCTCGGCTGCGTCGAGCTGCCGCTGGCGACGGCGGCGAAGGTGTGGCCGTACACGCCGATCGGGACCCTGGTCACGATCGAAAACTGACGTTACGCCTCGGGATGTACATGCCGCCCCTCCTCGAGGCGCTCGGGAAGGCGGAGGTCGAGCACAACCCGCGCAACAACCGGATGCGCGCCGTCTAGAGCCGGATCACTGGATCGAGATCCGGGACGGAGGCCAGTAGGTGGCGATCACCTTCCCGATCAGGCTGCTGCGCCGGACGGTTCCCCAGGCGCGCGAGTCGCAGGAGCCGCCCCGATTGTCGCCCATGAAGAAGTACTGCCCCGGAGGCACCTTCCACGTCTTGTTCCGGTAGCCCGGATTGTTGATCACGTCCTGGGCGCGTCGAGAGGCTTGAACGTATGGCTCGTCGAGCTCCTTGCCGTTGATCCAGATGAACCCGCGGCCGTCCTCGTGGACGGTGTCGCCCGGCAA
Source organism: Gaiellaceae bacterium (assembly GCA_035550275.1). Classification (GTDB taxonomy): domain Bacteria; phylum Actinomycetota; class Thermoleophilia; order Gaiellales; family Gaiellaceae; genus PALSA-600. The sequence continues at coordinate 16,175 of DASZPQ010000063.1, forward strand.
TCCGATCAGGCGCTTGACGTAGATGCCTCCTTCACCGCACTTTTGCGCGGCGAGGGGTGGTGTGTTGAAAACGATGATGTCGCCGCGCTGCGGACTCGAGAAGCGGTAACAGATCCGGCAGGCGATCACGCGATCCGAGAACCTCGACTCGCATCCGAGCGCCGGCCTGGCGCAATGCAAGGTCGGCTCCATCGAGCTCGACGGGATCCGGTAGGGATTGACGACCCACTGCTTGACGGCCAGCACGATCACGATCGCACCGACGATCGTGATCAGCCAGTCGATCGCGACCCGGTACGGCTTCGGCAGCCCGGCCGTCAGCCGGTCGACAGGATTCAAGCCGGGGTCAGGCGCCGCTATCCGCGCGGCGTTGACGGCGGAGGTTCAGCCGCCAAGCGATGAGCACGACAACGAGCGCCAGATAGACCATGCGAATCGCGACGTAGACGGCGCCGTGATGGTGGAGCGTCGCGCCGACGAGCACGATCCCGACCACGAGGATCACCCGGATGGCGAGGTAATGACGCCGCTGAAGGCCAAACGGATATCTGCGCGGAGGCTTGGTCTGCGTCATGCGTGTCGAGATCGAGGTGCGACGGAAGCCGCGAATCAAGCCTAGCGAGGCTCCGCGACCCCGAGTGTGTTCACGCGGTTAAGGGTTCAGCCGCCCGCGAGCTTCACGACATGCCCACGCGATTCGAGCCGGGCGGCGACCTTCTCACGGTGATCGCCTTGAATTTCGAGCACGCCGTTCTTGACCGCTCCTCCCGAGCCGCAGAGGCGCTTGAGGTCGGTGGCGGCTTCGGGCAGCTCCGTCGCGGTCAGTCCTCGGACGACCGTGACGACCTTGCCACGCCGGCCGCCTTTTTCTCGAAATACCCGGACAATCCCGTCGTTCGGGACCTGAGCCTTTTGATCGTTCTTACGAGCCGCGGCCCGAGCTGGTCGCTGATCGCCATCGCTGCTCGAATAGACAAGCCGGCTGTTGGACACGGTTCATCGTAGTTTCTGAGCACGCATCGCGGCCCGGCGCCTGCGACCCTGGGCTTGGCCTAGTCGAGCACAGCTCCGAGCGGGCTCAGACCAGGCCGACCGCTTCCGAGGACTGGGCGTCGGGCGCCTCGTGGTGCCCCATTGCCAGCGACCCGCTCGTGCGCAGGAACGTCACGCCGATGATCGCCGCCGAGAAGGCGAACGCCGCGCCCACGAGGAAGGCAACGTGATAGCCCCCGACGAGCGACGACAGCTCGCTGTGCCCGGACGCGCGCAGCGTGCCGGTGCGCGACGCGGCCAGGCTCGCCAGCACGGCGAGGCCGAGCGCGCCTCCCATCATGAATGCGGTGTTGACGATCCCCGAGGCGAGGCCGGCGTCTTTCGGCTCGACATCGCTCATCGCGGCAAGCAGCACCGGGTTGAACGCGATCCCGGCGCCGAAGCCGAGCAGGACCATGCTCGGCAGGACGTCGACCCAGAAGCTCCCGCCGACGGGCGCCCGCGTGAACAGCAAGAGGCCGACTGCCGCGATCGAGAGGCCGATGCCGAGCGGCCGCTTGATCCCGTACTTCATCACGAGCTTGGCCGAGACCCCGATCGAGAGGCCGCCCATGATCAGGTTGGCGGGCAGGAACGCGAGACCGACCTGGAGCGGGCTGTAGCCGAGCACCAGCTGGAGATAGAGCGCCGAGAGAAAGAACCACGCGAACATCGCCGCGGCCCAGAGCACTCCGACGCAGTTCGCGAACGCGACGTTCCGGATCCGGAGCAGCGACAGCGGCATCAGCGGGGAGCTGACCCTCGACTCGATCAGCAGGAAGAGCCCGAGCAGCCCCAGCGCGACCGCGAGCAGGCCGAGCGTCTCGGCCGAGAGCCAGCCGTTCTGGTTGCCGTTCACGATCGCGTAGACCGCGAGCATCAGGGCAGCGGTGACCGTCACGGCGCCGGCGACGTCGAGCCGGGTCTCGGCCGCGCGCTGGTGGGTGCCCGGCAGCAGCCGGAGCGACAGAAACACGACGACGACTCCGATCGGGATGTTCACGAGGAAGATCCAGTGCCAGTCGAGCGACCCGGTGAGGATCCCGCCCAGCAGCACGCCGATCGAGCCGCCGCCCGAGGCCACGAACCCAAAGATCCCCATCGCCTTCGCGCGCTCCGCCGGCTCGGTGAAGAGGTTCATCGTCAGCGACAGGCTCACCGCGGATGCCACCGCGCCGCCGACTCCCTGGACGGCGCGCGCCGTGATCAGCATCCCCTGCGAGGTCGAGAGGCCGCAGCAGAGCGAGGCCACCGTGAAGAGCGCGATCCCGCCGAGGAACAGCTTGCGGTGGCCGTAGAGGTCGCCGAGCCTGCCCCCGAGGAGCAGGAAGCCGCCGAAGGTCAGCAGGTACGCGTTCACGACCCAGGCCAGCGACGTCTCCGAGAAGCCGAGATCCGTGCGGATCGACGGGAGCGCGACGTTCACGATCGTCGTGTCGAGCACGATCATCAACGTGCCGAGGCAGAGGACATAGAGCGCGAACCAGCGGTTGCGGCCTTCCAGGGACATGAGCTTCGAAATCCTTTCCTTCGCGGTTGGTCGAGCGTTCGGCGCCGGACGGCGCAGGTTAGACGGGCGACTGGACGAGGAGGGCGTCGATCTGGCCAATTGCCTGCGCCATGCCTTCCTGCATGCCCATGCCGAGCATGGTCTCCATCTGCGCGACGTCGACGAAGTGAGTCACTGTAGTCATCCGGGTGCCGCTGCCGACAGCCTCGAAGGTGACGTGGCCGGCCGCCGGCTCGATTCCGGGAGCAGGCTCGCCATCGTCGCCGGCGAAGCCGTTCGCGAACTCCAGCAGGTGCGGCTTCTCGATCGCCTTGATGCGCCACCAGCCGCGCGGCGTCTCGCCCGACGGGCCGGTCATGAAGTAGCGCGACTCGCCTCCCACGACGAACTCGTGCCGGGTGAAGGTGGCGGGATAGGTCGGTGGGCCCCACCAGCGCTCGAGCTTGCGTGGGTCCTCCCACACGTCCCAGACACGCTCCGGGCTGGCGTCGAAATCGGCGACGAGGGTGAGGGTCAACGTGGCGGGGTCCTTGGTGCTGCTGACGACGGTCATGCGGTGTCTCCTTCCTCGCCGGCGAGCACGTCGGCGATCTGAGTGGCGCGCTCGATCCAGAGCTGTTCGTAGGCCTCGAGCAGGGTTGCTGCCGTGTGCAGCGTCGAGGCGTTTCCCCGCACGATCTGCTCGCGGCCGCTTCGGGTCTTCGTGACCAGCAACGCACGCTCGAGCACGGCGACGTGCTTCTGCACCGCCGCGAAGCTCATCTGGTACTGGCGTGCGAGCGCCGACACGGACTGCTCGCGGAGGATCACCCGCACCAGGATGTCCCGGCGGGTTGCATCGGCCAGAGCCTGAAAGATGCGGTCGGTCGCATCGGCGGTCAACGAATCTACAACCATTTGGTTGTAGATTAGCAGGCGCCTCGAGCGCAGCGCAACGCGATCGGATTCGTGCCGCTTCCTCTGCTTTCGAATGGCGGCGACGCGCGCGCCGCCAGGGACCTACGGCGTCTTAGCCGACGCAGCCGCCAAAGCTCTTGCCCCAGACGTTGACGTAGCCGCACGCCTTGAACGGGTTCGTCTGGAAGCTCGCGTTGATCCCGATGATGTGGCCCCAGCCGCTCCAGCCGAACCAGAGGAAGCCGCGATAGCCCCACGACTGTCCGTAGACGTTCGCGCTGCCGCTGCCCCTGAGATCGACGTAGGGCGAGGTGTTGCTCACGGTCAGTTGCATCGAGTACTTGAGGTCGGCGTAGAACTCGACGACCAGGAGGTTGAGCGTGCCGGTCTTACCGGAGAACTCACCCGAGGCGGGGGTGCGCGCCGTCGCCGAGAAGTTGCCGTTCGGCTGAACGTGGAGCTCGACGCCGAACGAGAAGCCGCCGTAGGAGAAGTTCGCGTTCGCATCGAGCTTCGTGCCGCCGAGCGGCGACAGACAGGCGGGCTTCACGTCGGCGTTGTCCGAGATCCACCTCGACATCGCCTGGAAGTAGGCGGCCGTCGGCAACACGAGCGTCCAGTTGAGGATCCGGATCTGTCCGCCCGGGAAGTCCTGCATGCGCGGCTCGGCGCTCTTGTACGCCTTGCCGAAGGTGCAGTTCGTGAGCGTGACATTGCCGTCGACGCTCAACAGCCGGAGATCGAGCCGCGCGTTCGCGTTCAGGTAGTAGAGGTTCCCGGAGATGCTCAGCCTGCCGGAGAAGTTGAGGACGGAGCCCGCCTTGACGTTGACGTCGGCGCTCAGGCCGGCGTCCTCCGGGAAGTTGCTGTAGAAGAAGTTCGCGCTGGCGATGTTGTAGCCGGCGAGGTTCAGCGTGCCAGAGCCCCTCATCCGGAAGCGCGGCGATCCCCTGTCGTAGGCAAAGGCGCCCGAGACGGCGATGTTGGAGCCGAGCACTGCAACGGTCGCGTCACCGGTGACGGCAATCGCGGTTCCGGTCTTCTTGACCGAGGCGCCGAGGCTGACGCTCGTGCCGAGCAGGTTGAGGTTGCCGCGTCCGGCGAACGAGAAGTCGCCGTTGCCGGAGAACGAGCCCGCGATCGACACCGAGTTCGCGTCGCCCGTGCCGAGCAGCTGAATCTTCGTCGCCAGGTTGCCCCAGGCGGTGCCGTTGGCACGTCCGAGCTCGACGGTTCCGACCGACGTGAAGCCGCCGAGGTTCAGCGTCACGTCCTTCGCGCTGATCACGAAATCTCCCGACACCGCGTTGACCAGAGTCCCGCCCGGCCCGGCGATCTTCGTGCCCGCCGGAACCGACCCGTAGTAGACAGCGCCTGACAGCTTGGCCGCGAAGACGCCGCCGATCGAGAAGTTCGCGGTCAGCTTGACCGAGGACTGGTTGATGTTGACGGTGCCGTCGGCGAGGTTGTAGCCGCCGATGCTCGCGGCGACCGCCGCATCGAGAATGAACGGCCTGTTCACGCCATAGTCGACGTGGAAGGTGCCGTCGAGCTTCAGCCCGCCCGCGCCGCCGACGAGGATCGCAGCCTTCACGTCGGCCTTGACGTCGGTGACCACGCCGTCCTTCACGCCGAGGCTGAAGTTCGCCGTGGCGCTCGATCCGAGCAGCTCAGCGGAGCCGCTGGCCGTGATCGCGACGTTGACCGTCTTCGAGATCTCGACGTGGGCGTTCACGGCGAGGTTCTTCAACTGCAGGACCGAACCGAGCGTGATCGTGCTCACGGTGCCCTTGAAGTCGATCTTCGTCGTCGCCGCGTTCTGCTCCACGGCTCCTTCGAGCGTCACCGCCGTGCCGAGCACTGTCACGCCGCCCGAGAAGGCGAACCTGAACTTGTCCTTGGCGTAGGCGATCTCGAGATGCGTCTTCTTCACGTTCAGCCCGCCGGTCGAGAACTCGCCGACGTCAAGCGACGCGTCGAACGCGAACGGCGTGAAGCTGGCGTGAGCCGCGATCGCAAGGTTGAGGCCGGCGACCGAGCCGTCGAACGCAATCGAGAGACCCGGGTCGTAATGGAACTTGCCGACCGTGCAGCCGGTCGGCGCAATCTCGATCTGGAACTGTTTGGCCGTCACCGCCCCGGAGCCGAGATTCAGGACGTTCACGCCAGGCTGCTTCGGGTTCGTGACCTCGATGCCGAGGCACGGGTTCGTCAGGGAGATGTTCGCGACGAGCGTCGTCTGCGTGTCCGCGGGCATGCCGAGCGGGTTGCGGATCGACGGCGGCAAGACGGCGCGCGCCCCGAAGCCGATCCCCGGCGTGAGCGTCGAGAGGTTCAGCTGGAACGAGACCGCGAGATCGAAGAGCGTCAGATCCTTCGCGCCGAACGCGTCTTTCCAGCCGTCCTTGCTGTTCAGCGAGAAGTCGCCGGCGATCGTCTGGGTTGCGGTCGAGAAGCTGATCGCGAGCGCGAGATTGACGCTGCTCGCCTTCGTGGCGCCACTCGCCGTGCTGCTCGATGTGCCGGAAGTCGAGAGCGCCGCTTCCCCGCCCAGGGCGAGGTTGAAGTCGGTGGCCTTCTTCTCGATCTGGAAGAACGCCTTCGTGAGCTTGATGCTCGAGGACGACGTTGCGTTGCCGTAGATGTACGTGTTTCCGGCGACCGCGAACTCCATCCGCAGCGCGAACTCGCCGGTCGAGGTGTTGATCTTGCCGGTCGCCCGGCCAGTCACATCTGCGGGCAGCTTCAGCATCGTCTTCAGCCACGACGGCGTCGCGAACGAGCCGGAGAGCTCGAAGGTGTTCGCCGGCAGGTCGATCGTCGACTTGACCTTCGTCACCGGGTCGACGACGTTCAGCTTCGACGCGTACGACGACCAGCCGACGATCGTGTCGCCCAGCTTCGAGCCATCGCCGCTCGAGCCGGGGAGCGAGTACGAGCCGAGCGGCGCGGCGACGCTCCAGCCGGCGCTCGAGTAGGACGCCTCGATCGTGGGCAGCTTTCCGAAGAGCGGCAGCGTGGCTGAGCCCTTGAGGTAGACCTCGAGACCGTTCGTACCGGCAATCGGCGCCAATGCAGCCGTGCCCGTCGGGGCGGTCATCCCCTTCGAGATCTCGATCCTCGTGCTGTCGATCGAGATGCCGGCGCCGATCGAGAGCGGGTCGACGAGCGCGGCGGAGACGCTGAACGCGCCGCTCGGGAGCCCGAGCACGCCGCTGAGCGTCGCCTTCGCCGGGCTCACGTTCGGCAGGGTGAAGGTCGCGTCGCCCGAGACCTGCAGGAACACCGAGGAATTCGGCGGGCACGGAGCGCCGGTCGCGTCGCAGGTCGTCGAGAGCGAGAGCTTCATGTTCGCGACCGACACCGAGCTGGTCGGTGTCCAGGCCGCGGCCGGGGTGATCGAGAGCGAGAAGTCGTATTTGTCGTCCTTCGCCGAGATCGAGCCGTGCACGTCGCTCGGTGAGAGCTTCAAGCCCGAGACCGGCTCCCAGACGGCGCTGCCGATCCCGTCGGCGGCCAATGACCAGTTCCTCGGGTTGTCGTAGGCGAGCTTCACTCCGACGCCGAGCCCGCCCGCGCCGGCTGCGCCGGTGACCTCGACCGTTCCCTCGCCGGTCAGCCCGAGCGAATCCGCCGTCGGCGCGATCGACACGGACAGCGTCTTGACCTGAAGGCCGGGAACGATCTCGAACGGCGCCGTGATGCTGCCCTTGGCCTCGACGGTGAGGGCGCCGTCTGGCGTGGCCCGCGCAATCGTCCCGGACAGCGCGATCGGGTGGCCCTGGATCTGCACGATCCGCTCGAGGTCTGCGTGGAGCGAGAAGGTTCCGTCCGACGAGACCGAGCCCTGCAACGAGATCGTCGGGTCTTCGGAGCCCGGGCTCGTGTCGCTCTTCGGGCCGATCGCGTCGCTCTCCAGCGAGAGTGACTTGACGCCGCTCTTGACGCCGAAGGTCAGCGTCGTCGTCCCCGTCCAGCCACTCGGCAGCGGGATAAACGCGAGCCCGCTCCCGGAGACCGAGCCCTCTGCCTCGACGTCGGACGCGCTGCTCGAGCTGCCCGGGAACGCGAGGAAGAGGCTCGAGTCACCGCTGATCGACAGCGTCGGCGACTTCCAGGCCGCCGGGCCCTCGATCGTCCCGGAGGTGATCGTGATCCCGTCCTTCGAGATCTCGCCGTCGACGCCCGTTGCCTTCAGGAAGGAGCTCAGCGTGACCGACGAGCCCGAGAAGGAGACCGTCGTGTTGGCCGCGCACCCTTTGCCGGTGACGCTGACGCCTCCGAGGTTCAGCTCGATCCCGCCGGGAAGCGTCGCCGAGAAGGAGCCGCTCGCCGCGTCGCGGACGAGATTGCAGAAGATCGCGGGCAGCGTCGAGGCTGTCGTGGTCGTCGTGCTGCCCGTCGTCGTCGTGCCGGTGGTCGTCGTGCTCGACGTCGTCGTGGTGCCCGCCGTCGTCGTGGTCGTGGTCGTCACCGGATCTGCCGACGTGGCGCGGAACGAGTGCTGCTTCGCCGGCTTCTTGGCCCGCGGAACGGGAGTCCGCGCCCCCTTGCCCTTCAGGGTCTCGGCAGGCGCCGGCAGCTTCACCTTCTCGGTGGTGAGGCCAGAAGGCACCGCCCCGGGATGCGGATGGGAGAAGGAGAAGGCCGGCGAGCTCGCCGTCGTCTCCGGCAGCTCGCGCACGTGCACGAACGAGGTCGCGGTCGCGCTCCCGTCGGTGACGGTGAGCTGGAAGACGAGCAACGTCTGCCGGCTGACCGCCGGCATCGAGAACTCGACGTCGGCCGAGGTCGGACGCACCGTTCCGGCCGGCTGCCCGACCCACGTGACTGCCGGGGTCAGCGCAGGACAGCGGCCGCCCGAGTTCTGGACGCTCGTGCCCGTGGTGCAGAGCTGCGTCCAGGTGTAATTGAGGCCAAGGCCGCTGCCGCCGCTCCCGTCGCCCTCGAGCGTGATCGTGCTCGGCGTGATCGCCTCGTTCGCCGAGACCAGGGGCACATCCTGGAACGCGGTCGTGTCCGGCGCCTTGATCTCGGCCTGGAGCGCCTTTCGCGGCGTGATCGTCATCTTCGCCGGCTGTCCGTGCGTGAGCGATCCGTCACCGACATGGGCTGTCATCGTCAGCGTCTTCCCTGCCGTCTTGGCCGGGAAATCGGCGGTCATGTGCACCGGCGGGAGCGTTTGGCCTGCTCCCTCGGTCGCCTTGGAGATGCAGCGCGCCGAGACGAGGTTCTTGGCGACCACGCAGTCCCACCCGGTTGCCGACAGCGGCTCGAAGCGAACGCCGCGCGGAAGGTGGAGCCCGAGGTCGACGTCGTGACGCGTCGCGCCGTCGCCGCCATCCTGGACGGTGGCGGTGAACTTGCCGACCCCGCCTGCGGTCGGGACGAGGTCTGTGGTCAGGTCGGGAAGGAGCTCGACCTTCGGTGCGGTGACGGAGACGAAGACGGGAAGGCTCTCGGCCTTCGGAGCGCCGGCGGCGGTGAGACGGACGCTCGCGGGCCAGTCAGTTCCAGGCTTGGTCACGCTGGTCGTGGTGACCGTGACCGACGGGCCCTGAAGGACTCCGGCCGGCGCAAGCGCCTCGCCGAGCTTGACGAGGCAGGTCAGCGTCGGGCTCGTGCCGGGATGCGGTTGGCAGGCCCAGCCGGGCGGCGCGTGGATCGATTGGATGCTCACCCCGGGTGTGAAGGTCTGGCTGAGCTCGGCCTCGCTGGTGGCGCCGATCGCCGCTCCGCCGGCGTTCCGCAAGTCGAGCTGCTCCGAGAACGGGGTGCCCGTCTCGAAGGCTGCCGGCGAGCCGTCGGTGGCAGGAGCCAGCGTTGCGCCGACCCCCGTTGCGCGCATAAGGGTCAAGGCCGGGAAGCCGACGTCGCCCTTGAGCACGACGATCGGGATGCTCGCCGGGCTGCTCTTCAGCGACGCGATCTCGTCGGACGAGGTAGCGACGAGGCTGAGCTCGCCGGTGCCGGGCGGAGTGCCAGGCGCGGCCTCGATGTTCAGTGCCAGGTGCAACGTCCGCGCGGCCGGGATCTCCATCGCCTCGGCGGGCTGGCAGTCGAGCTCCTGCTCCTTGTCGCTGAAAGGCTTCGCCGCGCACGTCCAGGTCACCGGGCCGCCCGTCTCGGCGAGCCCGAGCACGTTGATCCCGGCCGGCATCAGGCCGTGGAGCCCGATCCCGGTGCTGGCCGCTTCCCGGCCGAGGTTCGTGACAGCGACGTCGATCTTGCTCTTCGTGATCCCCGGCAGCAGCTCGTCGACGCCGCCTTCCGCGGTCGCTTCGATCACCAGGTCGGAGCCGGCGGGAGGCGCGATCCGAATCTCGTCGGGGTAGCTGACGGGCGGCGGGACGGTCGCGCCGTTGCCGGCGACATCCATCGTCCACTTGCTGGTCTCATCCGAGCCGCCGATCTGCAGGTTCAGCGCCGCGACCCCGGCCGCGGAGAGGTGGTAGGTCACCGTCAGTCGCGGGGACAAAGCGCCCGGCTCGACCGTGCCGTTGAACGAGCAGCTCGGTGAAGCATTCTGCGCGCCGGTGCACGACCATCCTGCGCCCGACGCCTGCCAGCCGTTGACGAGCGTCGGAGGCAGAACGTTCGTCAGCTTGATCGCAGGCCGTCCGTTGCTGCTGGCCGCCGGCCCGGAGCCGAGGTTCAGAAACTCGATGTGGTCGGTCGCAAGCGCGCCGGCCTCGACCGTCGCCGGAGTGGTTTCCGTGTTCGCGAGCAGTGCCGGGCTTGTGCCGCCGGGGAGCACTGCGGTCGTCGCGGTCACGGACACGTCGGTGGTCGCGGTGTTACCGGGCGCCGACAGCGTCGTGCCGAGCGTGATGTCCGTGCCGTTCGCGGCCGGCTTGAAGACCGCAGGGATCGCCAGCTTCACGATCGACCCGAAGGCGGCACCGCCTGGGATCGGCACGAGCGTGACCTTCCCGCCGCCATCGCGAACGCCGTACTCACACGTCACCTTGTCCTTGACCTGCGGCTTGCAGATCCAGGTCGTGCCGGGTGGCGCGCCCTCGCGGCCAGGCGAGCCGATCAGGCCCTTCACGTTGTTCGTGTCGGTGATTCCCGCGAACGTGAGCCCGGGCGGGATCTTGAAGGTGAGCGTCGCGGGCGAGCCGGCGGTCGTCGCCGAGGTGCCCTCGTTGAGGACGGAGACGATGAACTGGGCGAAGCCTCCTGCGGCGCCGCTGCCACCGGCCCGAGAGATCACACGCGCCTCGACTCCTTCCGGCGCCGTGCCCGTCGGCAGCGCGGCGACGTTGTCCGGCGGGCCTTGCTCGAGCGCGCTCGGCGGCAGAGGATTGACCGCCGTCGTCGACGCCATGGCGATCGCGTGACGCGACCTGCCAACCCGCGCCGTCGTATGCCGAGAGACCGCGGCCTTGCTCGCTCCGCCTGCAGCCGACGCGATCAGGGCGATCGCGATCACTGCGGGGACACCGGTTGTCAGCGCGCGACGACGGGACGCGATCAAGGCGCGTCGCCGCCGTAAGTTCAGGTTGTGCCCCCGCGGCTCATGTGCGGAGTAGACACGAACGACCGGCTCGATGCAAGAAACAGGTCAGCATCAATAATGTGACGACATGGCCGGCACGGACGCGATGATCAAGATTGGGCCGAAGACAGCCCGCGTCGCGGCCTGGTCCGTCGGCACATACGAGCCTTAGGAGGAACGATGTCGGAAGACGTTCACGGACATATCGAAGAGCTCGTCGCCGAGGAGCACCGGCTCTGGGAGCTCGAAGCGAGCGGTCACTCGGGAGAGTCCGATCGCGCGCGGCTTGCTGCGATCAAGGTCGAGCTCGATCGCTACTGGGATCTGCTGCGCCGCAGGCGCGCAGCCGGAGCGGTGGGCGCGAACCCGGACGATGCCGAGCTCCGCCCCACGGACACGGTCGAGAACTATCTCCAGTAGTCGCCGCTAGGAAGGCTCGACGCGCACGTCGATCAGAAGCGGCTCCCGCCTGCGGACGAGGCCTGACATGGCGTCGTCCAGGATGCGAGTCAGCTCCGGGTACGTCGAGACGCGAACCGAATTGCAGCCCAAGCCTGCCGCGACGGTTGCGAGGTTGAGCGACTCGAATGAGGGCCAGGCGCCCGGTGCGCCGTGGAGGTGGGCGAGCTGGTCCATGACGGCGTAGCCGCCGTTCCCCATCACGACGAAGACGACGCCGACGCCGTAGTGCGCCGCGCTCCAGAGCGCTTGCATGGAATAGCTCGACGATCCGTCTCCGAGCAGCGCGACCACGGGCCGGCTCGGCATCGCCATCCTGAGGCCGATCGAGCCGGCAAGCCCGAAGCCGAGCGCGCCGTTCGCAACCGCGACGAAGCCGAGCGGCTCCCGAATCGGGATCCGCGCCAGCATCTCGGGACGGTTGGACGGCGCCTCCTCGACGAGGATCGCGTCTCTGGGAAGCCGTTCCGCGAGCGCCGCGAGGACGTGAACCGGGCGAAGCGGCTCGCCGGGCGCAGGGGCCTTTGGGGCCGGTGGCCGCGGAAAGGGCTCGACGCGGCCGGTTCGCCGCGCGATTCGCGTCGCCAGCGCGGAGCAGACTGCGGCAGGAGGCGCGAGCAGCGCGAGCTCGCAGCGGCTCCGCAAGACGTCCTCGGGATCGTCTCCGATCACTGCCACCCGAGTGCCCGGCTCGACGAGCGGCCCGTCGTCGTAGAGATACAGCCTGAAGGCGGGCGTGCCGATCGCGACCACGAGGTCGGTGCCGGCGAAGAGGCGCCGCAGCTCGTGCCGGCGCCAGGGCAGGTGGCCTGCGAACAGCGGATGATCCTGCGGAAAGCCGGCGCGGCTCGAGAACGTGTCTTGCCAGACCGGGCATGAGAGCTGCTCCGCGAGCGCAACCGTTCCCGCCCAGCCTTCCGGCGAGTCGACCCCTGCGCCGACGACGAGTGCGGGCGCAGTTGCGGCGCTGACGAAGTCGACCAGCTCGCCGAGGGCGGTCGGATCGACCGCGGCGGCGGTGAGCAGCCTCGCCGGCGCGGCAGGGCCCGCCCATTCCTTGCCGATCTGCTCCTCCCAATCTCCCATCGGGACGACGACGAGCGCAGGCCCGCGCCGGACTGACGCTTCGTGCCAGGCGCGCGCGATTGCGCCCGGCACCTCGCTTGGATGCGCAGGCTGTGACGTCCAGACGGGATAGTCCCCCGCGAGACGGTCGAGGTTGCGGCCGGTCAGAAACGGCGCGAGCGAGAGCTGGCGGCGGTCCTGCTGCCCGACGACGATCACGAGCGGGATGCGGTTGTCGCGGGCGCAGACGATCGCGTTCACGGCATTCCCGAGCCCGGCCGCCGTGTGCAGGTTCACGAACGCCGGCCTGCCCGTTCCGAGCGCGTAGCCGCTCGCCATCCCCACCACGGCGCCTTCGTGAAGCCCGAGCACGAACTCGAGGTCGGCCGGAAAGTCCGCCAGGAACGGGATCTCGGTCGATCCCGGATTGCCGAAGATGCGCGTCATCCCGAAGCGCCGCATCACGGCAAACGTCTCATCCCGGACGGTGCTCATGGCATCGACTCCACGAGGCGCGCAACGTACGCGCGGTCGTCTTCGTGCGCCGGCGGCGTTCCGTAGTAATGGAAGCTCTCCACCGTCTTCACCTCCCAGGCCTGGCCGCGAGCCCGCTCGGCTTCGGTCCAGATCACCGGCTCCTTGTCGGGGTCGTAGACGAAGTAGCCGCCGCTCGTGATCTCGATCCGGTTGCCGCCCGGCTCGAAGACGTAGAGGAAGAAGCCCTGGCTGATCGTGTGCTTCGACGGGGCGAACTCGATCGGGACGCGGTATTCGATCAGCACGTCGGCGGCTCGCAGCACGGCCTCGCGCGTGTCGACCCAGAAGGCGACGTGGTGCAACCGGCCTTGCTCCCGGCGGGCATCGGCGACGTAGATCAGCTCATGCCCGGCGATCGTGAGGCTGAGCCAGGCGCCGGACTCGGTGCCGTCGTCGAGCACGATGCCCTCGTACTGGCGGAAGCCGAGCGTCCCGGTCGCGAACTCGCGGCACGCCGTCACGTCGGCGGCGAGAAGATTCACGTGATCGAGGCGGGTCACTCCCACGCCGCGGCCGGTGTAGCGCTGCGGCTGGTTGCGCAGCACCGGGTCGAGCCCGGCCGGCGGCGAGTAACGCTCAGTTTCGTAGTAGAGCTCGAGGACGTGACCATCCGGATCGGAGAAGCGATAGGCCGGGCCGTGTCCGATGTCGCCGTCGGTCCAGCCGATCCCGCGGCCGGTGGACTCGATCGCCGCCACCCGCTCGGCAAGTGCGTCCGCGTTGCGCGCGCGGATCGCGAGATGACCCAGGCCCGGCTCCGGCGCCTCCGTCAGCTTCAACGAGTAGCGCTGATAGTCGCCGAACCCGCGCAGAAAGACCGATTGGCCATCGCGCGATTCCTCTTCCATCCCGAGCGCCTCGACGAAGAAACGCAGGCTCCGCTCGGGCTCGGGTGTCAGCAGCTCCACGTGCCCGATGTGGGCGAGGTCGCCGTAGCTCAAGCTCCTTCCACCTTGGAACGGAGCCCGTCGAGGTCGTAAGAGAGCCCACCTGCCTGGAGCTGGGCGCGCTTGCCGACCTCGTACTGCTCACGCTCGAGCGACGCGGCGAGCACCTCGCCGGCGCGCGCTTTCGCGACGACAACGACGCCGTCGGCATCGAGCACGACGGTGTCGCCCGGCTCGATCACCTGGCCGCCGATCGTCACCGGAACGTCGAGCGCACCGACCGCGTCCTTCGTCGCACCCCGGATCCGGATGAAGCGCGCCCAGATCGGAAGGCCGATCGCGGCCAGCTCCTCGACATCTCGCACCGCGCCGTCGATCAGCACCGCAGCCGCGCCGTGCACCTTCGCCTGAGTCGCCAAGAGATCGCCCATCAGGGCAACAGCTTCAGGCTCGGGCATCGCGATCACGAGCACATCCCCGGGGTGGAGCACCGCGATCGCGGCATGCACCATCAGGTTGTCGGCCTGGCCGCACTGCACGGTCCGCGCTGGGCCGGCGGCGCGAGAGCCAGGGACGATCTGGTGAAAGGACGCGTCGACCAGGCCGGCCCGGCCGGAGGCCTCGTAGACCGTTGCCGAGCCGAGGCGGGCGAAGTCGTTCACAGCGACGGGACCACCTGCGGGAGGACGCGCTGGAAGGCCTCGGCATAACGGACGTCGTTGTTCCCCGACGCGCGGCGCGCGTGATTGCCGCGCTGCTCGCCGCGCTGCGCGTAGTAGGTCTGGAGGTAGACCTGCGACTCCATCGCGGCCATCGCCTCGCGCTTCGCCTCGATCACCGGCGTGATGTCCACAAAGGTCGTGGGCGTGAAGTTGCAGAGCTCGGGCTGGTGCGGCTCGAAGAGGAACAGCTCGGGCGACTTGATCGTCTTGAAGGCGCTGCTGACTCCGGCGCCGGACGCGAGCGTCCGCGCGCGCTGCACTGCTTGATACGCGACCGGATGGTCGGGGTTGAACGGGTCGGTGTCGGTATGGGTCACGATCACGTCGGGCTCGAACTCCCGGATCGCATCGACGACGACGGCCAGCCGCTCCGGGCCGATGTCGAGCGGGTAGTCGCCGAAGTCGAGCGCCCGGAACTCGGCCCCGAGCGCGCCGGCGGCCCGCTCGGCCTCGGCGTGGCGAACCTTCTTCACGTTCTCGATCGTCTGGCCTTCGACCTTCCAGAGCTCGCCCGACTCGCCGCGCTCGCCATAGGAGAGGGCAATCACCTGCGCGACGCCGCCGGCGTGTGTCGCGACGGCAACCGCGCCGCCGGCTCGCCAGACGAAGTCGGCCGAGTGGGCGCCGATCACGAGCAGGCGCCGGCTCATGCGGCACCGGCCAGCACGCGGGAGTTGACCACGGTCATGGTGCGAATCTCATCATCCGAGAAGCCACCCTCGAGCAAGCGGTCGACGAAGAGCGCCAGCCCGTCCTCGACCGGCGGGTTCGCAGGCTGGCCGAGGTCGGTCGAGAGCACATTGCGCTCGGCGCCGGTCGCGCGAATGCCTTCGAACACGCGCTCCCACGAGCACTTGGCCGTGAACGGCGTCGTGAAGCAGCGCTCGAGGATCGCACCGCGCCCGGCAAGGGCAACCTGGTCGGCCACGTCCAGATTCTGCGCCGGAAACTCCGGATGCGTGATCACGACGTGCGCGACTCCGGCGCTCAACGCGGCGTCGACCACAGCGAAGATCTCGTCGCGCGCGAGATGCCCGGTGGCGAGCACGAGCCCGTGCCTCGCGATCACCGCCAGAACGGCCAGCAACTCGGGCAGGGGCGCGCCGCTCGAATCGACGACGGCGACGGGCGGCGCCTCCATTCCCTGCTCCCGCAGCTCCGCCTGGATCCGCGCCCAGAACGGCTTCGGCACGCCTTCCGGATACTCGTGGTCGCGAGCCTCGGCTTCGTTGACGGCGTCGACGGTGGGCAGCCAGACGATCCGGGCGCCCTCGCGAGCCGCGATCTCGACCGCGAGCGGGTTCAAGCCGCCGATCGCGGCGTTCAGCGTGATCGTCCCGATCACGTCGATTCCGGGCACGGCTCGCTCGACAACCTGGGCGCGCTCGGCGGTCGAGGTGTAGTGGGACTTCAGCGCGAATCCGGCCTGCCCGAGCCCGAGGCACCGCTGCGCCAGCGTCACGTCATCGATCGACCGCGTCATCACATCGGGCCCGACGTGGACGTGAAGGTCGTACGCCGAGCGCACGAGCTCACGTGAACGTGCAGATGGGGCGTTCGAAGCGTTCGTCACACCGAAAACCTCTGGGATCGCAGCTGTTCTGATAGTTAGAACGGTGTCTTGACAAGCGGACGAACGCGAGCGTAGCGTCAGCGAGGCTTGCCCGCAAAACCGCAGTTCAACTCTCCCACGTGGCAGGCAGAGGAGCAGGCGTGAGGGTTACTGCCGCCGTCACTGAATCCGATGGCGCACCGTTCACTTCGGAGGAGCTCGAGCTCGCTGAGCTGCTCGTCGATCACATCCTCGTGCCCGCCGTCAGGTAGAGAGAAGCGAAATGGCAGAGATCGTCACCCTGGCCGAGGCCGTCTCCGAGTTCGTTCGCGATGGGCAGACCGTCGCGCTCGAAGGCTTCACGCATCTGATCCCGCACGCCGCCGGCCACGAGGTGATCCGGCAAGGACGGCGCGACCTGACGCTCGTGCGGATGACGCCCGACGTGATCTACGACCAGATGATCGGCATGGGCTGCGCGCGCAAGCTGATCTTCTCCTGGGGCGGAAATCCCGGTGTCGGCTCGCTGCACCGCTTCCGCGACGCGGTCGAGCACGACTGGCCTGCGCCGCTCGAGATCGAGGAGCACTCGCACGCGGGCATGGCGGCCGCCTACGTCGCCGGCGCATCGAACCTGCCCTTCGGGACGCTCCGCGCCTACGGGGGGAGCGACCTGGCGCCGCACACGCGGGTTGCAAGCATCACGTGCCCGTTCACCGGCGAGGAGCTCGCAGCCGTGCCGGCGATCCGTCCCGACGTCGGGATCGTCCACGCCCAGCAGGCCGACGAGCAGGGCAACGTCCAGCTCTGGGGGATCATCGGGGTGCAGAAGGAGGTCCTGCTCGCGTCCCACCGCTCGATCGTGACCGTCGAGGAGATCGTGCCCGAGCTCGAGCTCAGGCCAGGGGGCGTGATCATCCCGGGCTGGGCGATCGGCGCCGTTTCGGTTGCCGCGGGCGGCGCCCATCCGTCCTATGCGCACAGTTATTACGAGCGCGATAACGCGTTCTACGTCGCCTGGGACGAGATCAGCCGCGACCGCGACACGTTCACGGAGTGGATGCAGCGGCACGTGCTCGACGTCGGGGCGACGGCGTGAGCTCGAACGGCCACCGGCCGTACACCTCGGACGAGATGATGGTCGTCGCCGCGGCGCGCAGGATCGTGAACGGCACCGTCTGCTTCGTCGGAATCGGGTTGCCGAGCACGGCGGCGAATCTCGCGCTCCGCACGCACGCACCGGAATGCGTGCTGATCTACGAGAGCGGCACGATCGGAACGAAGCCTTCCCGCCTGCCCCTCTCGATCGGCGACGGCGAGCTGGCCGAGACGGCGCGCGCCGTCGTCTCGGTGCCCGAGATCTTCGGCTACTGGCTCCAGGGCGGCCGGATTGACGTCGGGTTCCTCGGCGCGGCGCAGATCGACCGGTTCGGCAATCTGAACAGCACGGTGATCGGCGACTACGACCATCCGAAAGTGCGTCTGCCGGGCGGCGGCGGAGCGCCCGAGATCGCCGGCCAGGCGAAGGAGGTGTACGTGCTGGCGCGCCAGACGCCACGCTCGTTCGTGGAGCAGCTCGACTTCCGCACCAGTGTCGGACAGGGCGACGGCCCGGGATCGCGCGAGCGCCTCGGTTTTCCCGGCGCGGGAGTCACCGTCGTGATCACGGATCTCGGTGTCCTCGAGCCGGATCCCGAGACCCGCGAGCTGACTCTGACGCAGATCTTTCCGGGTGTCGACTCCGCCGCTGCCGTTGCCGCGACGGGGTGGCCGCTGCAAGTCGCGCGCGACCTGGTGGCTGTCGACCAGCCGACTGCGGACGAGCTTGCCGCGCTTCGAGCACTCGAGACCGCCAAATGAAGAAGCTCGAGCAGATCACAGACGATGCGTACTCGGTCGACCATCCGCTCTACGACTCGCCGGAGTACCGCTCGACCGCTCTGCGGTCGCCGAAGAAGCCACTCCTGATCCTCCCCCACACGCTCTCGGAGCTGAGCGGGCCGGCCTTCGGCGAAGACGACGTGGCCGAGCTCGACAGCGACCTGACCCGCCAGCACGAGGGCGAGCCGCTCGGCGAGCGGATCATCGTCACCGGACAGGTGCTCGACAGCCTCGGCAAGCCGGTCCGCAACTCTCTGATCGAGATCTGGCAGGCAAATGCGGCCGGCCGCTACGTCCACAAGGTCGATCAGCATCCGGCACCACTCGACCCGAACTTCACCGGCGCCGGACGCTGCCTCACCGACGCCGAGGGCCGCTACCGGTTCGTGACGGTGAAGCCTGGCGCGTATCCGTGGCGCAACCACCCAAACGCGTGGCGCCCCGCGCACATCCACCTCTCGATCTTCGGCCGCGCGTTCACGGAACGGCTCGTGACGCAGATGTACTTCCCGGGCGACCCGCTCTTCCCGGCCGATCCGATCTTCAACTCGGTGCGCGACCCGAAGGCCCGCGAGCGGATGATCTCGACCTTCGACTGGGAGACGACGACGCCCGAGTGGGCACTCGGCTACCGCTTCGACATCGTGCTCGGCGGGCCCGGCGCAACGCCGCTCGAGGAGCCGCATGGCTAAGCTCGGACAGACGCCGTCGCAAACAGTGGGCCCGTTCTTCTTCTTCGGCCTCTGTGTCTTGCCGGCGGCGAACGAGCTTGTGACTCCCGACGTCAAAGACGCAATCGTGATCTCAGGCCGGGTGCTCGACGGCGCCGGCGAACCGTTGCCGGACGCGATGGTCGAGATCTGGCAGGCCGACGCCGAAGGGGTCTATCGCGACAATTTCGGCTGGGCCCGCTCGGGCACGAGCGCCGACGGCGAGTTCAGCTTTGTCACGGTGAAGCCCGGCCGGGTCCCGGGGCCTGAGGAGACACTCCAAGCTCCGCATCTGACAGTGCTTGTATTTGCCCGTGGAATGTTGAAAGCTGCACAGACCCGCATGTACTTCTCAGACGAGGCCGAAGCGAACGCAGAAGACCCCGTTCTGAACGGAATCGAAGACGAGAGAGCTCGTGCGTCGCTGATCGCAGGGCACGCCGAGAACGGCTTTCGCTTCGATATTCACCTCCAAGGTGACCGTCAGACGGCATTCTTCGCGATCTGATGACATTTGACGCAATCTTCATCCCGTCCGATCTGGCCGCCGCCGTGTCGGACGAGGCGTGGCTGGAGGCGATGCTCGAGGCGGAACGGGCGCTCGCGAACGCGGAGGTGAAGGCCGGCGTGATCTCGGCCGACTGCGCGGAGGCGATCTCTGCCGCGTGCCGGCCCGAGCTCTTCGACATCGCAGACCTCGCGCGCAAGGGCCATGCGACCGGCAATCCCGTCGAGCCGCTCGTCCGCGCGCTCAGGGACGCAGTAGGCGGCCACGCCGCGGACTACGTGCACTACGGCGCGACCAGCCAGGACGTGCTCGACACGGCCGCAACGCTCGTCACGCAGCACGCGCTGGCGCTGGTCGATCGGGAGGTCGTTGGCGTTGCAGCGGGATGCGCCAGGCTGGCCGACGAGCATCGGGAGACCGTGATGCCTGCGCGAACGCTGATGCAGCAGGCAGTTCCCACGACCTTCGGCCTGAAAGCCTCGGGCTGGCTGATCACCGTGTGTGAGGCGCGGAGCGGGATTGCGCGGCAGCGGCTCCGCTCTCAGCTCGGCGGCGCCGCGGGCACGCTGTCTGCGCTCGGCGATAAGGGCCCCGAAGTGGCAGGTCTCTTTGCGGCGGAGCTCGGGCTCCTCGAGCCCGTCGTCCCCTGGCAGTCTCGGCGCACGCGCGTCGCGGAGCTCGGATCGGCACTCGCGATCGCCGCCAGCACCTTCGCCAAGATTGGCCTCGACATCGCGATGCTGGAGCAGACCGAGGTCGGCGAGCTGTCCGAGCCGACGGGCGTCGGCGGCTCCTCGACGATGCCGCAGAAGCGAAACCCCGTCGGCTCGACGCTCGCCAATGCCAGCGCCCGCCACGTCCGCGCGTCGTCGGTCATCCTCACCGAAGGGATCGTCGGCGCCCACGAGCGCTCGATCGGCTCCTGGCAGGCCGAGTGGGGCGCGCTCTCGACGGCGCTCGCCCACACGGGCGGCGCGGCGGCGGCGATGAACGAGGTGCTGAAGGACGTGATCGTGCACGCCGACCAGATGCGGGCCAACCTCGAGCTGACAGGTGGAGCGGTGATGTCTGAGCGCCTGTCGTTCCTGATTGCAGAGCGAAGCGACCGGCCGACGGCGCGCAAGCTGATCG
>DASZPQ010000064.1:0-11084 GCA_035550275.1 Gaiellaceae bacterium
CCCGGACTTCTCGAGCGACTTCGCGAGCTCGGCGCCGCCCTCTTCGACGATCTTGCCGTCGACGAAGACGTGCACGAAGTCGGGCGTGATGTAGTCGAGGATGCGCTGGTAGTGCGTGATCACGAGCGCGCCCATGCTCGGCCCGACCAGCTGCTTGACGCCACCCGCGACGATCTTCAGCGCGTCGATGTCGAGCCCGGAGTCGGTCTCGTCGAGCACGGCCATCCGCGGCTTCAGCATCGCCATCTGGAGGATCTCGACGCGCTTCTTCTCGCCGCCGGAGAACCCGTCGTTCAGATAGCGCTGCGCGAGCTCGCGCGAAACCTTCAGGCGCTCCATCTGCGTGAAGAGCTCCGCGAGGAACTCCTTCACCGGGATCGGGTCGTCCTCGCCGGCCTTCGCCTTGCGGATCGAGTTGATCGCGCTGCGAAGGAACGTGCTGACGGTCACGCCGGGAATCGCGTGCGGATACTGGAACGCAAGGAACATGCCCTTCTGCGCGCGCTCATCGGCGCCGGCCTCGGTGAGGTCCTCGCCGTCGAGCAGGATCTGGCCCTCGGTGATCTGATAGGCGGGATGCCCGGCGATCGCATACGCGAGCGTCGACTTCCCGGAGCCGTTCGGGCCCATGATCGCGTGCACCTCGTTTGCAGCCACGGTGAGATCGACGCCTTTCACGATCTCGGTGCCGTCTTCGAGCGCAACATGGAGGTTTTTGAGTTCCAGCAATGCCATGTGAATCCATGGTAGCCGTCGCCAGGCGTCCGGGCCGACCCTGATACCCTTCGGGCATGTCGAATATCGGAACCGGAGAGATCATTCTCCTCCTGCTGGTCGCCCTGCTGCTCTTCGGGGCAAAGCGCCTGCCGGAGATCGGCCGGTCGCTCGGCTCGGGAATGCGCGAGTTCAAGGATTCGGTCAGCGGAACCACGAAGACGGAGCTCCCGGTGGCAACACCCGAGCCGCCGCCAACACCCGCAGCTCCACCGACGCCCGCGCCGCACGAGCACGACACCGTCTAGCTAGATGGCGCCGAGGCTGCCCCGCCGTCTCGAGCACGGCGAGGAGGCGACGCTTGTCGAGCACCTCGAGGAGCTGCGCCAGCGGCTCTTCGTCTGTCTCGGCGCGCTCGCGGTCGGGTTCGTCGTCGGCTACATCCTCCATCGGCACCTCGTCCATTGGCTGACGCTCGACCTGCCGCCGAACCACCGCCGGCTGACCACCCTCTCGATCGGCGAGCCGTTCATGACCTCGATGTGGGTGAGCCTCTGGTTCGGGGTCCTGCTGGCGCTGCCGGTGATCCTCTTCCAGGCCTGGTCGTTCTTCATCCCGGCCGTCGACCAGACACACACGCGGATCCTTCGAGCGTTCGTCTTCTTCGCGACGGCACTGCTCGTCTGCGGCGTCGCGTTCGGCTATTTCGTCGCCCTGCCGGCCGCCTCGAAGTTCCTGACGAACTACGACAGCTCGATCTATCGCGAACAGATCCAGGCGAAGCCGTTTCTCACCTTCGCGACGCACGTCCTGATCGCGATGGCGATCGTCTTCGAGCTGCCGATCTTCGTGATCGGCCTCACGCGAACCGGCATCCTCACGACCCGGAAGCTGCGGAAGAACCGGCGGATCGGCTACTTCGCCGTCGTCTGCATCGGCGTCGCGCTGCCGGGCGTCGACCCCGTGACAACGACGATCGAGACGATCCCGCTGCTGCTGCTCTTCGAGCTTTCGATCTGGATCTCCGCGCTGCTCGACAAACGCTCCAACCCCGTCGAAACGTGACGTCGCTGTCCGCGGACTGGGTGCTGCCACTCGACGGACCGCCTCTTCGAGACGCTCACGTGACGTGGGAAGGCAGCGAGATCGTCGAGGTCGCTCCAGGTCGAGCGGAGCGTCATCTGGAGGATGCGGTGCTGCTGCCCGGCTTCGTGAACGCCCACTCGCATCTCGAGTACTCGGTCTACGCCGGCTTCGGCGACGGCCTTCCCTTCGGCGCCTGGATCGGGACGCATGTGACGCGAAAGCGGAAGCTCGCCTACGACGACATGCTCGGGATCGCACGGCGTGGTGCCGCCGACTCGCTCGGCTCGGGGATCACGACCACGGCCGACTACAGCTTCTCAGGCGCTTCCGCAGTCGCTGCGTCAGAGTTCGGCCTGCGGGCGACGGTCTATCTGGAGGTCTTCGCTGCCGACCCAGCGGTGGCCGAAAGCCAGTTCGAGACCACGCGGGCTCGTGTCACGGAAACCGATCTGGTGCGAATCGGGATCTCGCCGCACGCTCCCTACACGTGCTCGGTCGACGTCTACGCGTGGTGCCTGTCGCTCGGGATCCCGGTCGGCACGCATCTGGCGGAGAGCGCCAATGAGAACGAATGGCTCGAGCACGGGGCCGGCCCGATGGCCGCCAACAGCGCGATCTTCGTCGCTCCCTCCGGGAAGCGCGCCGTCGCCACCCTCGAGGAAGTTCTCTGTCCCGAGCTCCTCTGCGCCCACTGCGTCGAAGTGAACGCCGGAGAGATCGGGCTTCTGGCGGAGCACGACGTTCCGATCGCGCACTGCCCGAGATCGAATGCCTTGCTCGGCAGCGGCACCGCGCCGCTGGCCGAATTGCTGGCCGCCGGGCTCCGCGTCGGGCTCGGGACGGACTCGCCGGCGTCGACCCCGTCATTCGACATGTTCGAGGAGCTCCGCACCGCGATCTACATGGCGCGCGCGCGGGAGCAGCGCCCAGATGCGCTGATGGCAGAGGGAGCGCTTCGCCTGGCGACGATCGACGCCGCGCGAACGCTCGGTCTCGGCGCTACCCTCGGCAGTCTGACTCCCGGCAAAAAGGCCGACCTAACTGCCGTGTCACTTGCCGGGAGCCCGTACCATCCCATTGAAGACCCCGCGGCGGCAGTCGTCTTTGGCGGCTCCCCCGAACGGGTGCTCGAAACGATCGTCAACGGACAGACCCGCTACCGCCAAGGAGAGACCGCGTGGCACGAGGTACGCAGCACCGCAAGCGACGCCCGCCGGCGAATGCTCGCGTAGCGACAGAGCCCGCCGCGAAGGCGAAGCCGCGGGTGAAGGACAGCTGGGAGGACCAGCTCTTCTTCTCACGCTTGCGCCGCCACGCAAAGTGGATGTTCGCCTTCCTCGCGCTCGTCTTCGCCTTCAGCTTCGTGATCTTCGGTGTCGGCTCGGGCTCGACCGGGATCGGCGACGTGCTGCAGAACTTCTTCAACGGGATCACGAGCACCGGCTCGTCGCTCTCGTCGCTCCAGAGCAACGTGAAGAAGCACCCGAAGGAGGCCTCGGCCTGGCGCGCGCTCGCGACGAAGCTCGAGACCGATCAGAAGGTCGACCGGGCGATCGTCGCACTCCAGCACTACACGAAGCTCGCGCCGAAAGACCAAGCGGGGCTCGAAGAGCTCGCCGGGCTGTATCTCCGCCGGGCCCGCGACTACGAGACGCTGTACAGCACCTATCAGGGCGAGGATCAGCCGTACGCGACCGACTCGCCATTCGCGCCGAAGTCGACGACGCCGCTCGGCAAGGCCTACACCGATACGACGGCGCTCGAGAGCCCGCTCTCTTCGCTTCTCTCGACCAACCTGAACAAGGCCGCGACGGCCGCGGTCGAGAAGATCGGGCCGCTCGAGACGAACGCGGTGAGTGTCTACAAGCGCCTGTTGAAGCTCGATCCGTCGAACGCGACCAACCAATTCCAGCTCGCCCAGAGCGCTCAGGTGGCCGGCGACAACACGACCGCAATCGCGGCGTACAAGGCATTTTTGAAGCTCGCGCCGAACGACGCGCTTGCTTCGACGGCGAAGACGCAGCTGAAGCAGTTGCAGGCGACGGCTACTGCTACGTCGAACTCAAAAGCCGGATAGACTGCGAACCGCAACGTGCCTGCCAAGCGTTTAACACGTCCAGCGTTCGTCGCCCTCCTTGCCGCCGTTACGGTGGTTGCTGCGGGCTGCGGCGCGGTTAATCACATCACCGACGGGCAGGTCGCTTCGAGCAGCCCGTCCATGGGGCAGTCGCTCTTCGTCAAGAACTGCGCAGCGTGTCACACGCTCGCGAACGCGGGGACGTCGGGAACAGTCGGCCCGAACCTCGACGACGCGTTCCGCTACGACAAGCTTCAGGGGATCAAGCTCTCGACGATCCGTGACGTTGTCCGCGGCCAGATCGCGTATGCGACCTCGACGACCGGCGCCGACGTGCCGGGAACGACGACGCCGAGCGCGGGCATGCCCGACAACATCTTGCGCGGCGAGCAGGCTCGCGACGTCGCCGTCTACGTCGCAGAATGCGCCGGCGTTCAGACCTGCGGCGTCAAGCCCGCCGCGGGCTAAAGCTTTTCTTTCCAAATCGCCGGCGAGGGAATACGATCGGCGGCATGGATCGGAACCTGCTCGAACGGCGCACGCTTCGTGCGCGACTTCATAACCCGATGGGGCTCACCTGCGGCTGTCCAGGTGACTGCTGGTGCAAGACGACTCAGCTTGGTCGCCTCGTCCGCTGGTACGTCCCGCGCGAGTATCACGCTCAGTTGTCGCGGGCGCGCAAAGCAGCTCGCGCCGCGCACTAGCGAGATCCCGAAGCCGCTTAGGGCCTCCTAGTACCCGGAGGCGAGGCGACGCTCGGCGTCGAGATCGACGACCACGTGCGTCACCGGAAGCGCGAACCGCTCGCGAGCGTGCTCGACGACGTCCCGCTCGAGCCAGTTCGAACGCCCCGCAGGGTGCGTCGAGATGATCACCTCGTCGGGCGCGAACGTCCGCAGCGCATCTTCCATCGCCTGTAGCGGATCCACGTCACCGATCTCGCCCCGAGCCTCGAGCCCGGCCATGTGCAGCGCTGCCAGCGAGGCGTCAAGCCGCTCCTGCGCCGCTGCCCTGGCGCCGTCCTCGTCCGACGTCCACGTCTTCATCTGGCTGTTCAAAGCGGGGGTCACGACGAGCAGGGAGGCATCGGATCCATTTGCCCGGCGGCGGATCTCGTTCAGGAGCTCGCCCCCTGCGACGGTCTCGTTCGCGACGACGAGAATGCGCCGCTCACCCGTCGGGTGAGGAGCCGGAGCCTGCTGGATCGGCTCTCGCATCTCGCCGTGCGTGACGAACCACCAGACAACCGCGGAGCTTTCGATCAGGAACACCGCGACTCCGAGCCAGCGGTTGATCTCGGCGCCGATCACGATCAGCGCGAA
Source organism: Gaiellaceae bacterium (assembly GCA_035550275.1). GTDB lineage: Bacteria > Actinomycetota > Thermoleophilia > Gaiellales > Gaiellaceae > PALSA-600. Next base: position 5,200 of record DASZPQ010000064.1, read on the forward strand.
GTACGCGATCGTCAACCAGACGAATCGGAAGGCTTCTGCTTCGCTGCGGAGTGGATTGCGCACTTAGTGTGTATAGACACTAACAGACGGGTCCAAACGTCGGCAAGCCCGGAGGCCGAGAAACATCGCGCTTCGAGCGGGCGCTCTAGAGGATGTAGACGGTGACGTAGACCACGATCCACATCACGTCGACGAAGTGCCAGTAGATGCCGCCGACCTCGAGCCCATGATGGTGCTCAGGCGTGAAGTGGCCTTTGAACGATCTGATCGTCATCGCGAGCAGGATCAGCAATCCGATGAACACGTGGCACCCGTGGAGGCCCGTGAGCCCGAAGAACGTCGCCGCGAACGCCGTGTCGCCTGTGTTGAAGCCGATCCGGTGGTACTCGATCACCTGCGTGAGCAGGAAGGTGAGCCCGAGCAGCAGCGTGAGCACCATGCCGGCGCACAGCCCCGCGCGGTTGCCCTTCTTCAGCGAGGTCGAAGCCCAGTGCATCGTGAAGCTGGACGTGACCAGGATCAGGGTGTTCACGAGCGCAACGAACCACGGCCGCTCGAACTGAACACCGGTCGCCGGATTGAGCGGCGGCCAGGTCCCCGGGTTGTTCACGACCCGGTCGAAGAAGTAGACCGTGAAAAACGATCCGAAGAGCATGATCTCCGACCCGATGAAGAGGAAGATGCCTACGAGCGGCGGCGGAATCCGCGAGCTGTAGTGGATGGGCGGAGGCCCGTGGTGTTCGTGCGCGACGGCGCTCATTCGGCAAGTACCGGGGCAGGCGTTTCAGTGCCGAAGATGGCGTGGCGCGCGCCGGGGACGCCGTACTCGTACGGGCCGCCGACAACCTGAGGCACCTCGTCGAAGTTGAAGATCGGGGGCGGCGAGCTGACCTGCCACTCGAGTGTCATCGAGCGCCATGGGTTGTCGCCGGCCGCCGGGCCACGTGCCCACGACCAGATCATGTTGTAGAGGAAGACGAGCGTGGAGGCGCCGAGGCCGAACGAGGCGATCGAGATGAACTCGTTCATGCCGGCGAACTGCGGCACGTAGTCGGCGACGCGACGCGGCATGCCGCGCAACCCGAGGTAGTGCATCGGGAAGAAGGTCAGATTGAAGCCGATGAAGGTCAGCCAGAAGTGGAGCTGCCCGAGGCGCTCGTTGTACATCCGGCCGGTCATCTTCGGGAACCAGTAGTAGATGCCGCAGAAGATCGTGAACACGGAGCCGCCGAAGAGCACGTAGTGGATGTGGGCGACGATGTAGTAGGTCTGGTTCGCCTGGATGTCGATCGGCACCGAGCCGAGGTAGATCCCGGAGAGGCCGCCGATCACGAACATCGCGATGAAGCCGAGCGCCCAGAGCATGGGCGTGTTCATGTGGATCTTGCCGTCCCAGAGCGTGGCCAACCAGGAGAAGATCTTGATTCCGGTCGGCACGGCGATCAGGAGCGTGGTGACCATGATCGGCACGCGCAGCCAGCCGGCCATTCCGGCGACGAACATGTGGTGCGCCCAGACGGAGAAGCCGAGCACCAGAATCGCGAGCAGCGACAACGCCATCAGCCGGTAGCCGAAGATCGGCTTGCGGCTCATCACGGAGACGACCTCGGAGATGATCCCGAATCCGGGCAGCAGCATGATGTAGACGGCCGGGTGCGAGTAGAACCAGAAGATGTGCTGGTACCCGATCACGTAGCCGCCGCCGCTGGATTCGAAGTAGTTCGTGTGCATCACCCGGTCGAAGAGCACGAAGAACTGCGAGCCGGCGATGAACGGAGTGGCGAGCACGACGAGCATCGAGGTCGTGAAGTTCGCCCAGACGAGCAGCGGCATCCGCCAGAAGGTCATTCCCGGCGCACGCATGGTGATGATCGTGACCAGGAAGTTCAGCGCGGTCATGATCGAGCTCGCGCCTGCCCACTGGACGGCCATGTTGAAGAAGATCTGGCCCATCGGCTGATGCGAGCAGAGCGGCGCGTAGCACGTCCAGCCGGCGGAGGGGCCTCCACCGGGCGTGCACATGCCGACGATCAGCATCACACCGGCGATCGGGAGCAGCCAGTACGAAAGGGCGTTCAGCTTCGGGAACGCCATGTCGGCAGCGCCGATCATCAGCGGGATCACGAAGTTTCCGAGCCCGGCGAAGGCGGGGATGATGAAGAGGAAGATCATCAGCGCCGCGTGGTTCGTCACGAGCACGTTGAAGGTCTGCGGGTTGAAGTACTGGTCGCCCGGCTTCGCCAGCTCGGCGCGGAAGAGCATCGCGAAGAAGCCGCCGATCAGGAAGAAGATGATCGTGGTGACGACGTACTGGACGCCGATCACCTTGTGGTCGGTGTTGATCCTGAAGTAGTCCTTCCAGGTCTTGGCGCCGTGGCTGTCGTGATCCTCAGCCTGTGTCGGCAGCCCGCCTGCGTAGTGCGTCCAGAAGTCGAAGCCGCCGAGGCCGACGAGGAAGCCGACCGGCACCGTGACGAGCGCGACCGTGGTGATCGGCTGTCCCTTCCAGATCGGGTCCCAATGCGCTGCCCAGCGGATCAGCGTGACGAGGCCGCAGCCGATGCCGAAGAAGAGCGGCGTCGTCCAGAGGACACGCCACCAGCCCGGCCGGGTCCAGGCGTGATGCCAGACCGTCTGCGGGGCGCCTTCCCCGTGCCCGTGGCCGGCACCGTGGGAATCGTGTGTGTCGTGATGAGTGATGTCGGTCATTTGGTGCTCGAGGCCAAATATTGCACGAGTTGGTCAAGCGCCGGTCCGGTGATCGAGCTCTTGAAGGTCGCCGGCATGATTCCGCCCTGATAGCCAGGGGCAATGTACGCCTCGGGGTCGATGATCGAGGTCTTGATGAAGTCGTTCAGCGGCTGGCCTGCCTTCGCAGCGTCCGCGCTCAGCTTGTCGAGATCGGGGCCGACGGTGCCGGTTGCCTTCGCTGCGGTGAGCGTGTGGCACGCCGCACAGCCGTTCGCCTTGAACACGGCGAGCCCGGATCCACCGCCCGCAGCGGCAGCCGGCTTCGCCTGCAGCCAGCTGTTGTAATCGGTGGCCGACATGACGACCGCCTCACTGCGCATCGTCGAATGCCCGAGCCCGCAGAGCTCGACGCAGATCACCGGGAACGTCCCGAGCTTCGTCGGCGTGATCGTGAGCTCGGTCGGCAGGCCCGGGACGGCGTCCTGCTTCTGCATCATCTGCGGCACCCAGAAGGAATGGAGCACGTCGAGCGACTCGATCTTCAGCTGCACCTTCTCGCCTTCGGGCATGCGAAGGATCGGGTAGGTCTGGCCGTTCGGATACTTGAAGGTCCACGCGAACTGCTGCCCGATCACCGTGATCTTGACCGGGTTCGGGCCGGCGTTGCTGTTCTTGGAGAGGACGACCGCGCTGACGACCGCGACGGCGGTGACGAGCACGAACGGGACGATCGTCCAGGCGATCTCGAGGCCCGTGTGCCCGTGAATGGGCGGGCCGTCGGAGAGATCGCCGGGCTTGACCCGGAAGTGGAGCACCACGTAGACGAGCACCGCGGCGACGATCGAGAACACGAAGATCGCGATGATCGTCATGAACCAGAAGGTGAAGTTGATGCGCTGCGCTTCCTTGCTCGCCTGCTCGGGCATCCACGGGATCACGACGGCAACCGCAGTCGTGATTGCGGCTGCGATCAAAGCGAGCAGAACCAGTTGAAGAATCGCTCCGCGGCGCACCGGTGGGAACCCTACTCAATTCCCCAGATGGTTTGCAGAAGAACCGTCACCCCCCTGCTTTTCCGCTTTACGGCGGTCGGTGAGGAGCGGTTGGACGCGGGTGCGGGCTGAGCCCGTACCCGCTCAGCGCGAGCTCTTAGAGGGTGAGCGCGAAAATTCTAGGATTTTCGTGCGCGGAATGATGGGCCGTGAAGGATTCGAACCTTCGACCTTGGGATTAAGAGTCCCCTGCTCTACCAACTGAGCTAACGGCCCGGGAAGGGCGCGTAGTCTAGCGCCGATGCGCGTCCTCTCGATCGTTGGGAACCGGCCGCAGTTCATCAAGTCGGCGCCGCTCTCCCTGGCGCTGCGTGAAGCCGGAATCTCGGAGCTCGTGCTGCACACGGGCCAGCACTACGACCATGCGCTCTCGCAAGTGTTCTTCGACGAGCTCGGCCTCGACGCGCCCGACTACCGGCTCGAACAGCAGGGCGCGGACGTCGAGGTGATGACGGCGCTGATCCGTGAGGTCGTCGCAGAGCGCAAGCCCGACTGGGTGCTCGTCTACGGCGACACGAACTCGACGCTTGCCGGCGCGCAGGCGGCCGGCGCGGTTCCGATCGCCCATGTCGAGGCCGGCCTGCGCAGCTTCGACCTCTCGATGCCGGAGGAGCGGAACCGGATCGCCGTCGATCGCAGCTCGGCGTTGCTGCTCTGTCCCGACGAGCATTCGGCCGGGCAGCTCGAAGCGGAAGGGGTTCCGGGACGGCGAGAGGTCGTGGGCGACGTGATGGCAGACGCTGCACGGCTGTTCGGCCCGATCGCGAAGGAGCGCTCCCGGATCCTCGAGCAGCTCGGCGTCGAGCCCGGACGCTACGCCGTCGCCACTCTTCACCGCGAGGCGAACGTGACCGACGAGGCGCGACTGCGGCGGATCGCGGAAGGCCTCGGGCGAGTCGAAGGCCCCGTGGTCTTCCCCGCTCATCCGCGGACGCGGGCCGCGCTCGAGCGGCTCGGAAGCGACCTCCCGACGATCGAGCCGCTCGGCTATCTCGATTTCTCGGCTCTCGTCTCCCAGGCGCGCGTCGTCCTCACCGACTCGGGTGGGTTGCAGAAGGAGGCCTACTGGAACGGCGTTCCCTGCGTGACGATGCGACCGTCGACCGAGTGGGTCGACACGGTCGCGGCCGGCGGGAACGTGCTCGTGGACGACGACCCGGCCGCGATCGAGCGGGCGGCGGCCGCGGCGGCCTTCCCGGCGGGCGCGCCGCAGCTCTACGGCGACGGGCACGCCAGCGAGAAGATTGCGGCCGCTCTGTACGCTTGTCGGCCGTGACCTGGGACGTTGCCATCATCGGCGCGGGCTATGTCGGCCTGCCGCTTGCGCAGACCTTTGCCGACGCCGGCCAGCGGGCGCTGCTCGTCGACGTCGTGCCCTCCGTGGTCGACGGGATCAACCGCGGCGAGAGCCACATCGAGGATGTTGCCTCCGCCGACCTGAAGAAGCACGTCGACGCGGGGCTCGTCACTGCGACCACGGACTACGCGCGGGCGGGCGAAGCGCATGCAGTGCTGATCGCGCTGCCGACGCCGCTGACCAAGCAGCGCGAACCCGATCTCTCCTACGTCGAAAGCGCCGCGCATGCGCTCGCGCCGGTGATCCACTCCGGCCAGGTGATCGTGCTCGAGTCGACGACCTACCCGGGAACGACGCGCGAGGTGCTGCAGCCGATCCTCGAAGCCGGCAGCGGCCTGAAGGCCGGCGTCGACTTTCACCTCGCGATGTCCCCCGAGCGCGTCGATCCGGGCCGCACCGACTGGACGACGAAGACGACGCCCAAGGTGGTCGGCGGGATCACACCCGAGAGCACCGAGGCCGCGGCCGCCGTCTACCGCGCGGCGATCGACACGGTGCACACAGTCTCCGCACCCGAGGCGGCCGAGCTGACGAAGCTGCTCGAGAACATCTTCCGCTCCGTGAACATCGCGCTGATGAACGAGCTGGCGCAGCTCTGCGACCGGATGGGAATCGACGTCTGGGAAGTTGTCGATGCCGCCGCGACGAAGCCGTTCGGCTTCATGTCCTTCCAGCCGGGGCCGGGGCTCGGGGGCCACTGCATCCCGCTCGATCCCTTCTACCTCTCCTGGAAGGCGCGCGAGTACGACTTCGCGACGCGCTTCATCGAGCTCGCCGGCGAGGTC